>NZ_JBHYIK010000020.1:68738-70139 GCF_042739735.1 Amycolatopsis sp. NPDC059027
TACACACACAACCAGGCTAACCGAGATGGTTTTTTGTTTCGTGGGATCGTAGAGTTTTATAAGAGACAGCTTGTCAGTACTGTGCCGATCATTACCAATTCGACCATAGTCACGGTCGAATGACTTCCCAGCAACGGTTACGTGCCACGGGGGGCGGCCTACTTTTGGCCGGATTGGTAAGCCGAAGGAGATCACGATGCGTGTGCTCACCCTCAATCCCGGTTCGTCGAGTCTCAAAGCCGCGTTGGTCGTCGACGGGACGGCGGTGGGCCGGTCGGCCTGGGAGACCAAAGAGTCCATAGTGGACGAAAAGATGATCGCCGACGCGGTCGGGCGGGGGCGGGAGGTCGAAGCGGTCGCGGTGCGATTCGTGCACGGAGGTTCCCGTGGCGAACCCGTACTGGTGGACGACGAGCTGCTCGACGCGCTGGAGCGGCTCGGCCGGTTGGCCCCGCTGCACCAGCCGCAGTCGGTGGCCCTCGCCCGTGCGGTGCGGCGGGCGTGCCCGGCTCTTCCCGTGGTCGCCTGCTTCGACACGTCCTTCCACGTCGGCTTGCCGGCGGCCGCTGCGCACTATCCGCTGGCGAGGGAGTGGACCCGGCAGGGGCGGCTGCGGCGTTACGGTTTCCATGGCTTGTCTTGCCGGTACGTCGCGCGGCGCGCCGCCGAGATGCTGGGACTCGATCCCGCCGCCGCGCGGCTGGTGTGCTGTCATCTCGGGGCGGGGGTCTCGGTGACCGCGATCGACGGCGGCCGGAGCGTCGACACGAGCATGGGGTTCACGCCACTGGAGGGCCCGCCGATGGCGACCAGGTCCGGGTCGATCGATCCCGGGCTGCTGCTGCACGTCATGGAGACGGCGTCGATGTCGCCCGCCGGGATGGTCGACGCGCTGTACCGGCGGTCGGGGCTGGCCGGGATGAGCGGGACCAGCGGGGATCTGCGCGAGGTACAGGCCGCGGCGGCGGAGGGTGAGGCCGATGCGGTGCTCGCGCTTGAGGTCTACCTGCATCGGTTGCGCCGGGAGATAGGCGGAGTGGCGATGAGTCTGCCGGGGCTGGACGCGATCGTGTTCACCGGCGGCGTGGCGGAGCATCAGCCGGACTTGGTCGCGACACTGGCCGAGGGCTTGGGACTACTGGGTATCGAGGCCGACAGGGTCCGATGCGCCGCGGACGGTGACCGGGTCGTCAGCCCGGACGGTGCCGCGGTGGCCGCGCTGGTCCTGCGGGCCCGGGAGGAGCTGGAACTCGCCAGGGGAGCCGAGCAGGTGCTGGCGCCGGTGCGGGCGGGCTGACACGGCGATGGCGGCGGCGGCCGGGGGCGGCCCCCCAGCGGGGGGGGCGGGCGACCGTGCCAGGGTATTTGGGGGACAAAAGGCAACTAGGGCCCGGGGGGGGC
>NZ_JBHYIK010000020.1:70149-86492 GCF_042739735.1 Amycolatopsis sp. NPDC059027
GTTGGTGTGTCAGCCGCGGGGGGGCGCGGCGGTGGGGGGGGCGGGGGGGGGGGGGGGTGCCCGGGGGTGGGGGGGGGCGCGGGGGGCCGCCCCCCCATCGCGGGGTACGGCTCAGCGGAGCCAGGGATTGTGGTCCACAAAGGACAGATCGGCCCAGCGGCGGCCGAGGCCCCAGGCGTTGCCTGCCAGTGTCGCGGCGAGGGCGATGAGCACGAGGGCGTAGACGAGGTGATAGTCGATGATCGGGTTGGTCGACATGCTGGGTTTGCCGTCGAGGGTGGTGCGGGCGGGCGGCCATTCGGCGACCCACATCAGCAGCATCATGATCGTCCCGGCCGTGGCGGAGATCCGCAGGCCGATGCCGAGGGTGACGGCGACGCCGATTCCGGCGAGGCCGAGCATGAACAGCCAGTCGGCCCACCAGGCGCCTGCCCAGCTGTGCAGGGTGTTCGTGAACGGACCGGCGTTCACGTGGCCGAGGAAGCCTTTGGTGGGGGAGCCGCCGTTGATCCACGCGTTGGCCGGGGTGGTGGCGTAGCCCCAGCCGAAGGTCTTGTCCAGGAAGGCCCAGAGGAACAGCAGGCCGGTGGCGATGCGGAGCACGGCCAGTGCGCGAGGGCCGTTGCCGGATGTGCTGGGCGGCCGGGTGATCTGCCGGGTGGATTCGCCGGAGGTGGGGTGGTCTTTGAGGGACATCGGTTTCTCCTGGGTTCAGTTGTCCGATGTGGACGGTTGGCGGTGCGGGTTGGTTTGGTCGTCCCAGACGAAGTCGAGGCGGTTGTGGACGTCGATGACGCCGGGGACGCGGGCGGTGAGCAGACCGGCGCGCTCGGCCTCGCCGCGGCTGTCGAGCCGTCCGACGAGGGTCACGACGCCGTCTTCGACGGTGACCGCGGCTTGGCCAGGGGTCGCCCAGAGCGCGCGTTGGAGGACGTCGCGTTCGATGTCGGCGTGGATTTCCGGGTCGGGGCGGCAGAAGGTGCCGAGCAGGTCCCGTCGGGAGACGACTCCGACGAGTCGTCCGTCGTCGACGACGAACAGGCGGCGGATCCCGGTGCGGGCGAGCCGGATCGCGGCGGTCTGGACGGACGCGTCCACCGGGACGGTCCGGGCGGGGCGGGTCATGAGGTCTTCGGCGACCAGGGCGTGGGCCTTGTCCCAGTCGCGGCGGGCGCGGCCTCCCGAGATCAGTCCGGGACGTGCGTCGTCGGTGCCGGTGCGGAGCCGGGCGAGCAGGTCGGCTTCCGACACGACGCCGAGCGGGCGGTCGTGTGCGTCGACGACGGGGACGGCGCTGATCCGGTGTTCGGCCAGCAGCCGGGCGATGTGTTTGTACGGCGTTCGCGGGGTCACGGTGACCGGGTTCGCCGTCATGACGTCGGAAACGTTCTGGCGCATGGTGTCCTCCGATCGGCTCGCCGCGAACCGGGCCGGTTCACGAGGCTGGTCATGCGCTCAAGCTAGGACCGTGACACGGCTGCGGGCCGGGGTCGTTGGTCCCCGATCCGCGGGACCTCGGACGCGCCGGTGGACTCTTCACGCCCGGGCACGCGCGAGGTCGACTCGGGACATGAGGAACGGCGGCGGTGATGGCCGAGCGCCGGGCCGAGGAGACGCGGCGGCTCCGCGCCCGTATCGACGATCCGCTCCGCCGTGCTCGGCCGTGACCGCGCTGGCCGGGCGATGCGGGGGAACGACGCCCGTGCGCGGCTCTGCCAGCGGTATCGGCCGGTTTGACCACAATGGACTGTCCGGTGGTTGCATCGCGGTCGCGGTGCCGGACGCCCGGCGGGCCCCCGTCGCGGCCGCCTGACGTCCGTCACGGGACGTAAGACTCAATGCCCCGGCCGGGTCTGGAGGGTCTTTCGGTCCGGGAAGGGGTGTCTTCCTGTTCCAGCGCTGACCGGCGCGGGCGCGCGATGGTGAGTTCACGATCCGTGGAGGACGGGAGAAACCGATGCTGGTCGAGGAGATCATGAGTGCGCCCGTGACCTGTGTCGCGCCGGACACGCCCGTGTCGGAAGCGGCCGTGCTCCTGAGCCGGCGTGGCATCGCGGCGATGCCGGTGCTCGACGGCGACGGCTGCCTCGCCGGGATCGTGAGCGAAACCGATCTGATGACCGAGGAGGCCGCCGAGCCGGACGCGACGGTCGCCCGGCTGATGACGCGGGAGGTGGTCAGCGTGCCCTCAGGGACCCGGGTGGCCGAGCTGCCGGCTTTGCTCGTCCGTGTCGGGGTGCGCAGCCTGCCGGTCGTTTCCGCGGAGCGGCGGGTACTCGGCATGGTCGCGCGTCGCGACGTCGCGCGGGCCATCGTGCACCGCGACAACGCTCTTGTCCGGCAGGTCCGTTATCGCCTCGACGGCTACTTCGGCGAGGGGCGGCGGTGGGACGTGGAAGCCGACCGGGGCCTTGTCACCGTCACCGGCGAGTTCCGCGACGAGGCCGAACCGCAGATGGTGCACGCCATGGCCGAGATCGTCCCCGGCGTCAAATGGGTCCGCGTCGTCGCGCGGAACACCGTCTCCTGTGCGGGGGCGGTGCCGATACCCCGACTGTCCACTGTGGCCGATCAGTCCTGCGACGGCCGTCATCCGGGCACCGCGGTTGTCGCCGGGAACGCCGCCGGTTTCGGGGAGGCGCCGCGATGACGACCATGACCACGCTGTCCGTCCGTTGGTGGCGCCGGCTCTGCCCGCGCCGCGGCGGTCTCGCACGCCGGTCCGATCGGATCGAGGCGGCCGTGGTGGCCGGCGCGGTGTTGCTCGGGCTGGCGGTCTTGCCGTTCGCTGGTGCGGCGGGCTCGGCGGTCTACGCGCACCTGCGTGAGGTGTCCGCTCAGCAGACCGCGACCCGGTATCCGGCCGAGGCCACGTTGCTGGCCGATGGTCCGGTCGCGGAGGCGGCGGGTCGTGGCGGTGTGGTGGCGGAGAAGGGACCGACCGCCGCGGTCTGGCCGCTTCCGGACGGCACAGTGCGGCGTGGCCGGGTCGAGGCGGCTGCCGGAACCCTCGCTGGTGCGCGGGTGCCGATTTGGCTCGATCGGAACGGCACGCCGGTGGAGGCTCCGATGTCGGTGGCGGGCGCGGGGGTCGTGGGTGCCGCCGCTGGGCTCGGGTCACTGTTGGTCGTCTGGTCGCTGCTGGCTGGGGTGTCGGTGGTGAACCGGTGGGCGCTGAACCGGTCCCGGTACGCGGCCTGGCAGCGGGAATGGTTCCACGACCAGGAACGCCGGGAAAATCACTGAAGGTGCGCGACCGTTGCCCTCGCGAGCGCAGCCGGGTCAGGACCCGGGACAGGTTGGCCGCCCGCAGCGAAGCCCGGCTTCCGGCCGACGGCCGGAAGCCGGGTGAATCAGTCGAAGCCGCGTCTCGGCGCAGGCTTCCCTCCGGTCCCGTCTCCCGTGGTCCGGCCATAGCCGAACCGGGGGCCGGACCGATGCTGTCCGAGCTTGTCCGACCGGGCGACGTTCCCCGCTCTGCCGACCCTGCCGCGCTGGTCCCGATGGGCGCGTCCGAACAGGCTCGGGATCCGCGCTCCCCGATCCCCGTAGGCGTTGTGGCGATAGGGGAGCCACAGGTTGGTCAGTCGCTGGCGTGGGCGGTGTTGTCGAGCCAGTGCTGGGCGAGGTCGATGGCGCCCTCGACGCGGATGTTGGTGGCGTCTCGGTCGGCGAACGGGAGTCGCCGGGTCAAGGTCAGCAGCAGCGATCGCGCCGGGCCGGTGACCGTCACGTCGGCTTGCCGGGTTGCGGGCTGCCACGTTGCCCCGTCGGGCCGCCGTTCGACGAACCACGCGCCCGCGCCGTCGGTGATGTCGGTGGCCAGCCACTGCAGGGTCTGCCCAGTACCCCGGATGGCGTGCGCGGATTCGGGTCGCTGCATCTCCCACGTGGGCGAGGTGAGCATCGCGAGATGGTTGGTGATGAGCGCGGCCGCGATGTCGGTGTCGAGGTCGGCTGGGCGGTTGGCCGCGGCGGCTGCGTCGAAACCGTGGATGACGGCCTCGTTGAGCATGCTGGCCATCCAGAACCGCGTTCCGGACCGCCCGTCTCCCGCGGCGTTGAACACCGGCGCGTCGAGCGCGTCATCAGAACACGCGTCCGCGACCCGTTGTGCCGACTCCGACAACCAGGCCTGCCACTCACGGGAATCGACAGGGAGTACGGCCATCTCGGTCGGCAGCTGGGTGGGGTCGGTGATGCGCCGCTCGATGATCTCCGCGACCCAGTGCTGAGTCTGGCCCACGTGCGTGACCAGATCGGTCACGGTCCACTTCGGGGCCGTCGGCACGGCGGCTTCGGGTCCGGCCGCCGCGGCTGATTCCGCCAGGCGCCGGGTGTGGCCGACGATCGCTCGCCGGGTGCGTTCCGCATTCAGTTCGATCATGAGATTGTCCTTGCTGTCCAGGTAGCCTGCGCCCCGTCCCCTGCGGGCGCCTTCGACTACGCGTCGAACGACCGGAGCGGGGATCGACACACCCCAGCACAATTTTTCCATGCGGACCCGGTCGCTGAGCAGGACGCTCGTGCCCAGACGGTCGGCGAGCGCCGCGGCAACGGTGGACCTCCCGGTGCCGGGCAGTCCGCCGACGAGGATCAGCCGCACGTTGTCGCGTCGCAGCTGGTCCAGCGCGATCCCGGCGTGCCCGCGGGCCAGTGCGGTTGAAGATTCGTCGCCCTGCGCGTGTCGCGACGTCGTCGAGGCCGTCGAGCCGGCGCAGGCAGTCGTCGAACTCGGGGCAGTCCAGCACCCGGGGGCTGGCGTCGAGGCAGAAGATGGCGTCGGCGAGCAGATCGCCGTGCCCGTCGACGATCCGGCCGTCCGCGAGCCGCCGGTGGAACAGCGGCTCGCGTCCAGCTGAGAACTCGCGGGTCAGGTGTTCGATCTCGGCGCCTCGCCCGGCACGGGCGTGGAAGCTCGCGAGCATGCGGGCGAGCTGGTCCACCTGCCGCGGCTTGGCTTCGTTGTTTCGGACCATAGTGGACAGTCGGCGCTCGTCGGGCATCCTGCGCGTCGATGACTCCGCAGCCGAGGCTGCGAGCCGACGCCCGGCGCAACCGTGACCTGATCCTGGCCGCGGCGTGGCACCTGTTCGCCACACGCGGTCCGGACGTCGCGGGACGCTCAGACAGGCAGGTATTCGGGGAAGCTGTCAGCACGGACCCGCACACGCCGACCTAACTGTTCGAGCGTGCTTGAGCGAAGCGGGTACGCGTCGCGGTGGGGTAGGCGTTAGTCGTGCGATGAAGGACATGGTCCAGGGGGTGCCGGGTACGGCGTCGTGTCCGTCGCCGATGGCCCACAGGCCGTCGCCGGGGATGTCGGCCAGTGCGAGCACTTTGGGGTGGCCGGGCATCGGCGGCGGGCCGTCCACCCAGTCTTGCCCGGTGAACTTCAGTATCGAGGTGCGGGTGGCGCCGCCGGCCCACCGCGTGGAGCCGTCGGTGGCGAGGTCGGCGAGGTAGGCCGCGTTCGGCGTGGGGGGAGTGGGTGTGCCCGTCCAGTCCTGGCCGTTCCACCGCATGGCGAACGCCTGGAAGGGGCGTTCGCTGCCGGGTCCGTTGTTGTCGCCGATGGCGCCGGCGACCCAGACCTCGTTCGCCGAGACGGCTTTCACCGTGTTGGTCAGGACATCGTGTGCCTGGCTCGGGGTGGGGATACGGGACCACCGGTTGCCGTCGAAGTGCAGGACGTAGGCTTCGTACTTCGCGTCGGCGGTGGGGCGGGTCCGCCCGACTGCCCATACATCGTCCGGGGCTCGCGCGGACATGCTGGTGAGCCAGGACGACTCGCCGGGTACCGGGAGTTGTTCCCGTGTCCATGCCGTGCCTGTCCAGCGCAGCAGCGCGGCCTGGATCGAGGGTGGGTGCTGGATGTTGCCTGCCACCCAGATGGTGTCGCCGGCCGCGGCGGCGGTGCCGAGACTGATCCGGCCGTCCGGGTCGGCAGGCGGCGGGGTAGTGGTCCATGTCGAGCCGTTCCAGTGGTGGACCGCGGCGCCGGTGGTTTCGGACGCGACCGCCCACAGGTTGTCACTCGAGGTTCCCGCGAGGGCGACGACGTCACCGGCACGGCCCAGGTCGATGGTTTGCCATGTTCTCCCGTCCCAGCGCAGTACCACCTGTTCGGTGACCCATGGCGGCACCAGTCTGACCCAGTGCGTTCCGGCGGCCCAGGCGTCGGAGGGCCCGAACGCCTGTATCGCCTTGACGTGGATGTTCGCGGCGGGGAGTGGGGTCATCTCCCAGGCGGGAGTGGTTTGCGTGACCGCGTTCGCGGTCGTGATGCCGGTGAGGAGGCCGGCTGCGGCGAGGAGTACACATAGCAGCGTGCGGGAAGTGTTATGGGGCAAGGGGTTCCGGGGTTCTCGGTCCGGGGTTCCCCGGGCGGTGGTTTCTGGACGTCGCTGCATCTGCGTAGTGTTCGCGCGGCCCGGGGAATTGTCACCCGCCGACCGGTTGAACGGCATTTCGGTTGCTGCCGAAGAAGATCTGGTTCCGGAGCCGTCGAAGATCGGCTTTCGCGGACAGCGGACCGGTCCCAGGTTACAAAACCAAGATTGTGTGAATGAAAGATCCGAGGATAGCGCCCGGGCGCTGCGGTCAGTTGCGCTTGCGCGAGGGGCGCGGCGTCAGCGATCGACGCCGGTTCTCCGCTTCGACAACCAGTACAACGCGGGCGGGGTCCCTGTCAGCAAGCCGGCAGCAGAAACGCCGAGGCCGACCAGGAAGATCGGAATGTCGTTTTCGAAGCCACTGCCTGGTGCTCCCTGGATGAAGAGAGGACCCGCGCCCAGCACGGCAGCCCCGATGGTGATCAGGCCGACCGCGGCTGTGGTCAAGCCCCTGAGGCGCTTTTCCCAGGCCAGGAGCTGCGCAGGGGGTTGTCGGTCGTCTCTCCTTCCCGGCAGCCAGGCCAGCGTTGCCACCACGCCGAGCAGCAGGCCCGCCCCAGTCACGCACTGACCGAAGAAAAGGAAGCCGATCGCACCGAAATTGACACCGTGCCCGGATGGTTCGGCGATCGCCATGAGGGCTCCCGTGCCCAGTAGCACGTCCCCGGCGACGACCAGCCGGATCGCGGTGATGGTCATACGCTTGACAGTGGTTCTCATGGTTCCTTCCTGCTGACTGAATTCTGTGCGCGGTGACACGGCCGTCTCATTCGGGGGTTCCCGCTCTCCTTGTCAAAGAAGTCGCAGAACGGGCCACTGGCCCCTGGTTTGCGAACGAATCCGTATGAGATGGGGGCCATGGGTCCACCGCGGAGGTGGTGGTGCGTATTCCACCATACGTATGCGTTATTGCGGTCGGTGTGGGGGTCGGGGGATTTCGAGTAGTCGTTCGTTTTCGCCGTGTTGCTTCCGTCGCCGCGGGTCGCTGGGGTTTACCGGCGGCGGCCCGTGCGCGACAGCCGATTCAGCAGCCGCCGCGGCCATCGGGGCATCGCACAGCCCCACCGCAACCGTGATCACCTTCACCATGACCGGACCAGCACGCGCTCTTGCCCTGCCGCACGGCGCCACCCCCACTCCGAAGAACCTCTCTGCTGCTTTACCCGCTCACTCACGACGCTCACGCCGCGCAAGCCATCCACCCGGTATTCGCGGCCACCGCTTGGTGACCGGGCACACAAATAGTGGACAGAAAGTATCCACATTGGATTTCGCTGAAATAGTACATTAGCGGCTCGAAACTTCCGTGAAAGGGCGCGAAAGATCTTCAACCGTGACCAAAGCGTAATTCGGAGAGTGTTCGACACTTCCGCATGACCGCCGTCGGTGAGGTCGCCCCCTGGCGCGGCAAATGTTAACTGATCGGCGACGGCGGCTGGCGGCAGTTCACCGACGTCGCGGCGCAACCCGACGGCCGCAAGCTCCCCAGCCGGCCGCCACGGCACAGAGCACACCGGCATATCGCGTCAGGCGAGGTTCGCCAGCACAAGAGTCTCCATATCGGCAGGTCTCGCCAAGCCGCGAAGCGGGACGGCGATCAGACACGTATGCGGCAAGGCATGGAAGACATCCGCTCATCGCCATGTGCGTGCGTTCATGGGAGTACCCGACAGGCGGCGTCACTCCTGGTCAGGCGCCTGGTTCGTGCCCGTTCGGGGTGTGCTGACTTCGCCGGGCGGGGCGCGGGTATCGAGCGACGCATCCCGGTCATCCGCTGAAGTTCCTTGGCGGTGCCGCTTGGCGGCGGTGGTCGGCTGGCGAATCGCGCGAGCTATCCGTCCGAGTGCGGTCGGCGCAGTCCGTCCAGCACGAGGGTGATGACGTCGTCGGCCTCGGCCCGCCAATCGGGGCGGTCATGGGCCGCACCGATGCCGTGCAGGGCCATCATGATGGCACCGGCACTCACGTCGTCGCGAACGGCGCCGCCCCGCACGGCGGCGGCCACCAGGTCGGCGACCGCCTGCTCCAGTGCCCTGCTGCCCTCGGCGAGGGCGCCCGAGCGATCGGCCATGAGCGTGGCCAGCGTCCGGGCCAGGCCTTCGTGGGCGGCTATGTGGTCGACCATGTCGCGCAGGAAGGTCGCCAACGCCTCCGCCGCGGGCAGCGTGGCCTGTAGCTGGCGGGCGCGGTCGCACAGTGTGGTGACTTCCCCGTGGTAGACCGCCTCGGCCAGGGCTTCCCGGGTGGGGAAGTGGCGGTACAGTGTGCCGGTGCCCACGCCGGCCAGTTGGGCGAAGTCGTCGAAGCGCAGGTCGAAGAAGTTTCCGGCGTCGAAGACTTCCCGGGCTGTGGCGAGCAGGGCATCGCGTTTGCGTTGGGCGTCGGCGCGTAGCGGCTTGTTGGCGTTCATGCGCTCCTTCGCGTTGACAAATGGAGATGACCTCCATATTTTGAAAAGTGGAGATGACCTCCAAATCGATCGTACCCCACGAGGTGCAGTGTGAAGATCCTGATGTTCGGCCGAGGCGTGATCGCCACTGTCTACGGCTGGGTCCTGCAACAGGCCGGGCATGACGTCGAGTTCTACGTCCGGCCGGGCCGCGCGGCGACGTACGGGGACGCGGTGGATCTCGACCTGATCGATATGCGGCGCCGGGTGTGGGGGCAGCGCGTCGCCGAGAAGTGGCCGGTGCGCTACCGCGAGGCGCTGGAGCCGGACCACGACTTCGACCTGATCGTGCTCAGTGTGCCGCACCACCGCCTCCCGGAGGCGACGGCCTTCCTGTCCCCGCGTGCCGGCCAGGCCACGGTGCTGATCTTCGGCAACCTCTGGACCGAGCCGCTGGCCGCGATCGGCGACCTCCCGCCCGACCGGATCGCCTGGGGTTTTCCCCAGGCCGGTGGCGGTTTCGGCGCGGACGGCGTGCTCCACGGGGCACTGCTGCGGTCGGTCGTCTTCGGCACCCTCGGCCAGCCGCCGACCGACCGGGAACAGGCCGTGCGCCAGGCGTTTCGCGAGGCCGGGCTCCGGATCAAGGAGCGGCCTGACTTCCGCGGCTGGCTGTGGGTCCATTTCGTGTCGGATGCCGGCACGTTTTCGCAGGGCCTGCGGCGGGGTTCCCTGTCCGAACTGGCCGGGGCAAGGGGCGACCTTCGCGAGGCGCTGCTGGCGGGCCGCGAACTGCTGCCGCTCCTCCAGGCGCGCGACCTCGACCTGCGACGGCACCGGGGCGGTCTGCTGCCGTTCCGGGCGCCCACCTGGCTGACGGCCTCCGCGCTCGCCTGGCTGACTACGCATGTCCCACCCGCGCGCGTGAGCCTCACGATGCACGACGACCCCGACGCCGAGGAGCCGCGCGAGGTCTGCCGGGACGTCCTGGCCGAAGCACGACGGCTGGGCATCTCCGTACCACGGCTGGAAGCGGCGGAACCGCACTTCGCCCGCGAGGAGACGGGTCGAGCCTGAATCCACCGACGTTGTCGGTCCCGGCGGTCCGTCGCGGTCGCCGGGTCCGCCGCATCCCGGAGCGAAACCCGGTCGCACCGGTCGACGAACTGCCGTTCACACACGGCTTTTTCGCTGTCCAGCCTCTATCGCCTGTCCGTGACGTCGTGGAAGGAAAAGTCATGCCTACTGAGCCGCTGGGCTTCGACGATGTCCGACGCGGGCAGGTTGGAGTGGCCGATCGCCCGTATCTTGCCCGCGTGCGGCAGGTCGGTCAGCGCGCTGAGGGTTTCCTCGATGTCGGTGCCGGGTTCCGGGTGGTGGGCCTCGGCCCGCAGGGCGACCATGGGGACCTCCGTGCCGGGGGTCCCCATGGTCAGACGTTGTTCAGTCGCCCAGTGTTGCGCGTCGCTGTTCGTATTCTTCCTTGTCGATCTCACCGCGGGCGAATCGTTCGTCGAGGATCTTCAACGCGTCGCTGCGGCGGCTGGGTGGCTGGCCGAAGCGCCGCAACAGCACGATGCCGACCGTGATGAGGCCGCCCAGGAAGACGACGATGGCGATGAGCATGAAGAGGCCGCCGAGCCAGCCGCCGTCTCCGTAGGTCCAGTAGTGCATGGTCGCTCCTTGACAGGCCGGACTATCAGCGGTCGGTGGCGGGGTCGAGTGGGCGCAGTACTTCGTGAAGGTCGCGTCGCGGCGTCGCGGGCAACGGGTCGGCGTTGATCGGTGCCCAGCCGGCTCGCAACACCATCTGCGGGAAAGCGCCCTTGGTCACCTGGTCCTGGACCGTGCCGCGGACGTCGGGCAGTTCGAGCGGTTCGGTCAGCGGGCAGGTCGCCAGGCCGAGGCTGGTGGCGGTGAGCAGTACGGCGCTAGTGGCCTCGCCTGCCTTCAGCTGGGACATCCGGTCGTCGGAGGCGGTGCTGATGACGAGCAGGACCTCTTCGCTGTCCTCGCCGGTGCTGCCGACGGGCTGGGGGAGGCCCGGGTCGGCGAACGGACGGTCCGCGAGCGCGCCGGATGTTTCGTCGTGGGGTGGCACGTTCGCGGTGGGAACGCCGTCGGCGGCGAAGTGCCTGCCGCTCCAGGCGGCGAGTTCGATCCGGTAGGCGGGGTCGGCCGCGTGCCGCTCGGAGGCGGTGGCGATGGCCTTGGCGAGGTAGTAGCGGGCGGTGTCGTCGCAGGTGCGCAGCACCGTGCCTTCGTCGGCGGCGCGCCGTGCCATGACCTCGATGTAGGACGCCGGGACCAGCCAGGAGCTGTGCCACCGGCGGTCGGTCCGGCGTCGCGGGATCGCGGCGGCGAGCGTGATCTCGTCCGGTGCCGGTTCGTGGCGGTGCAACTCGATCGAGGCGAGGTGGTCCGGCTCGGCGGGATTGGGCAGCCGGTGCACGGCGGCCCGCCAGCCGAGCGCGGCGAAGCCGGTCCGCAGATGGTGCAGCGCGGCGCCGCAGCTGAGCAGGAGGTCGCGGCCGTCGGGGTCGGTCTCGTGCAGCTGCCGCTCGCGGTCGGCGTACAGGTGCAGGGTGCGGTCACCGCGTGCCCACCGCCATGGCTGGGTGTTGTGCACCGACGGGGCGCGGACGGCGAGCGCCACCGCGGTGTCGACGGTGTAATCGTCAGGAAGTCCATGATCCATCGGAATCTGCCTCTGTCGTCTCGGTCCGGAGGTCGGGCACGGGCAGGAACCTGTCGAGCAGCGGCGTCCTTTCGTCCACTGTGGACGTACCTGGAGCCTTCGTGCTCATGACGCCTCCCGGGTCGTCTCCAGCCTCGTGCCGTATCACCTTGGCGAGAAGGGCAGAACGTCCTTGGTGACAAGTGCCAAGGGCCCGGAAAGCGGGGACGCCGTTCTCTGCACCTGGCCCCGGTGATGACGCAGCCTGGAACCAGAGAGCTGGTGAGGGATGTGACCGACGGACAGACGCGCCACGGGTACGGCTGCGTGGTGGTCGGGGTCGACGGCTCGGCGTCGGCGCTCGACGCCGTGCGCTGGGCCGCCCGCGACGCGGCGCTGCGCGGGCGGCCGCTGCGGCTCGTGCACGCGCTCGGTCAGCCGGAACGCGGCCGCCCGGGGCGGCGGACCGTGGCAGTGGGGGCCCGAAAGGGCGAGGGGGACAACGAAGAAGCCTGTCTCCGCGCCGCGCACGACGTTGCTCACGCCGTGGACCCCGGTGTCGAAGTGGTCGCTCGGCTCCGGACGGGTGACTCCAGAGTGGTGCTGCTGGACGAATCCCGGCACGCCGAGCTGGTAGTGCTCGGGTCGCGGGGTCTGCGCGGGGCGAGTCGGCTGCTGCTGGGTTCGGCCGGTCTGTGTGTGGCTGGACATGGCTGTTGCCCGCTCGTCGTCGTCCGGGGCAGGCCCGGCCCGAGCAGGCCGGTGCTGGTCGGCGTAGACAACTGGCCGGACAGTGCGGCCGCCGCGCGCTTCGCCTTCGCGGAGGCGGCCCTGCGGGGCGTCGGCGTCACAGCGGTGCGTACGTGGAGTGAACTCGGCGATTCGGCCACAGCACACGCGGTCCATCACGCGCAACTGGCGAGTTGCCTGGCCCGGCTCATCGAGGAGTTCCCCGCCGTGCCAGTGGATCACCTCGTCGTTCGTGGCCGGCCTCGGCGGGTTCTCCAGCGGTACGGGGAGCGCGCCGGGCTCATCGTCGTCGGTTCGCGCGGACGGAGTGCGTTCGCCGGATTGCTGTTTGGTTCGGCGAGCCAGGAGCTCGTCGGCGGCGCTCCCTGTCCGGTGGCCGTGGTGCCGAGCATCGCCGCATGGCGGTCACCGCTACGAGCCGGTTCCCCGCACGCATGGAAGGAGAACGAGATGGACGACCGGGAGAAGGCACAGGCGGCTGCGGAGGCCCGGAAGGCTGCCGGAGCCGGTACGCGGTCCGTTGCCGAACTGTCTGAGCGCGCCGTTCAGCGGTACCTGGCCGCGCAGTCGTATCGGGATGGCAATTGGGAATCCGAAGTGGACAGTGTGCCGCCGGAACGCGGGGAATCGTGAACAGGAAGCCCCGAGTCCGGGATCTCATGACCACGAAGGTCTACGCCGTGGACGAGGACACTCCGGTCAAGGAGATCGCGCGGATCCTGGTGGACCACAAGGTGAGTGCCTTGCCGGTGCTCGGTGAGCAGCGGCAGGTGGCCGGCGTGGTCTCCGAAGCCGACCTCGTGCTCAAGCAGGCCGGCGCCGCCTCGCCGGCCGGTCTCGCCCCGCTGTTCGGCCGGACCCGCACCACGGGCCGCGTCGCAAGCGAGGTCATGTCGGCTCCGGCGGTGACGGTTTCGCAGGACGCCCAGGTGATCCACGCCGCCCGCCTGATGGTGGGACATCGGATGAAGCGGCTTCCGGTGGTGGACGGGCGAGGAAGACTGGTCGGGATCGTGAGCAGATCGGACCTCGTCCCGGCGTTCGTGCGCACGGACGAGGAACTGCACGAGGAGATCGTGCACGGCGTCCTCGCGGAGGCGCTCAGTGTGGCGGGGCCGCCCGACGGGGTCGCTGTCAGGGTCATCGACGGGGTGGCCGAGCTCCGTGGGGTCGTGCGGCGGCGGAGCCTGGTTCCGCTCGTAGTCGCGCTGGTGCGCCGGGTTCCGGGAGTTGTCGACGTCACCGAGGAACTGTCCTACACCTGGGACGACACGGTCGGCGCCGAGCGAGACCGGTGATTTATGGATCGACGAAACGCAATCCCGGTGAGGTCGTGAAGGCGTAGCGCTGTCGCAATTCCACGGCCCCGCCGGGCAATGTGACGGTAAGTTTCCGTCTTTTGTTCAATACCACCAGTTTCTCAATGCTCGACGGACGTTACGTCGTGCTCGTGGACGGCGTGGGACGAACGCCCCCAGGGGGAGTGACCTTCGGCCACAGCGTGCGCGGGCCCGGTGCGGTGAGCATGACGTGCGGACAGTTCGCGCGACGGAGGAGACACGATGGCGCAGGTGCGGGACTTGGCCGGGATCAGGGCGTCGGACGCCGAATCCGCCGGCGGCAAGGGAGCGAACCTGGGAGAGTTGATCGCGGCGGGGTTCGACGTGCCCGGCGGGTTCGTGATTCCGCGGGAGGCGTACTGGGCTGCGCTGGACCGGGCCGGTGTGCGTGCCCAGATCGCTGAGCTGCACGCCAAGGCGCTGACGGTGGTCGACGACGCCGACGAGCTGAGCGGTTACTGCGAGCGCCTGCGCGAGCTCGTGCGTGGCGCTGGGATAGGGGCCGAGCTGCGCGGGGAACTGCTGGAGTCCTACCACGCGGTGGGCGCGACAACCCCGGTCGCGGTGCGGTCGTCGGCCACCGGCGAGGACGGCGCGGAGGCGTCGTTCGCGGGGATGAACGCGAGCTTCACCAACGTGTGGGGCGACAATGCGCTCGCCGAGCGCGTGGTGGACTGCTGGATGTCGTTGTTCTCCCCACGAGTCGTCAGCTATCGGGCGACCCGCGGTTTCACCGGCGAGCCCGCGATCGCCGTGGTCGTGCAGCGCATGGTCCCGGCCGAACGTTCCGGCGTGATCTTCACCGCCGACCCACGGACCGGCGATCGGCAGCGGATCGTCATCGAGGCCGTGTTCGGGCAAGGCGAGGCGATCGTCAGCGGGGCGGTGGAACCGGACACCTACGTGGTGGCGAAGGACGATCTGCGTGTGTTGTCCGTCCGCGTCGGCACGAAGAGCCACAAGATCATCGCCGAGGTCGGCGGGGGAGACGTCAAGGTCGAGCTTCCGCGGCAGGCGGGCGGTCGCCGGGTGCTGGGTGACGCCGCGCTCCTCGAACTGGCTCGCACCGCGGTCCGCGTCGAGGACCACTACGGTGTGCCCCAGGACATCGAATTCGCCGTGGGGGACAACAAGATCTGGCTGGTGCAGTCGCGCCCGATCACCACGCTGGCGCCGGTGGAGAAACACACCGACCACGTACTGGTGTCCGGTCTCGGCGCGTCGCCGGGGCAAGGCCAGGGAAACGTCCGTGTCCTGCACGATCCCAGCGAGGCCAAGCACCTGCTCGACGGCGAGGTGCTGGTGGCACCGATGACGAACCCGGACTGGGTGCCGGCGATCCGCCGGGCGTCGGCGCTGGTCACCGACGGCGGCGGGATGACGTGCCACGCGGCGGTCGTCGCGCGGGAACTCGGCGTGCCCTGCGTGGTCGGGACCGGCGATGCCACCCGGGTACTGACCGGCCGCGGGCTGGTCACCGTGGACGGCGGCGAGGGGGAGGTCCGCGCCGGTGCGCGGCAGGAACCCGCCCGCACCGCACCCGTCGCGGTCCCGCAGGCGCCCGAGGCGATCGGCACTCTGCTCTATGTCAATCTCGCGATGCCCGACCACGCCGCCGAGGTGGCGCGGCAGCCCGTCGACGGCGTCGGCCTGCTGCGCGCCGAATTCCTGCTGACCGAGGCGCTCGGCGGACGGCATCCGCGGCAGCTGATCGCCCGCGGCGAACAGGAGTCCTTTGTGGACTCCATGGCCGCGTCGCTCCTGCGGATCACCAAGGCGTTCGCGCCGAGGCCCGTCGTCTACCGCGCGACCGACCTGCGTACCAACGAGTTCCGCGGCCTCTCCGGAGGCGCGGAGTACGAGCCGGTGGAGAGCAACCCGATGATCGGCTATCGCGGCTGCTATCGCTACGTGCGGGAGAAGGACCTGTTCGACCTCGAACTGCGGACGCTGGCGCGGGTCCGGGAGCAGACGCCGAACCTGCACCTGATGATCCCGTTCGTCCGCACGAAATGGGAGCTGGAAGCCTGTCTCGACCTGATCGACGCGAGCCCGCTCGGCCGCCAGCGCGGCCTGCGCCGGTGGATCATGGCCGAGGTGCCCTCGGTCACCCATTATCTGCCCGAGTACGCCGGGCTCGGGATCGACGGTGTTTCCATCGGCAGCAACGACCTGACCCAGCTCGTCCTCGGCGTCGACCGGGACTCGGCGGCATGCGCGGAGCTGTTCGACGAGGCCGATCCCGCGGTGCTCGCCGCGATCGGCCGGATCGTGCGGACCGCGACGGATCTCGGCCTGACGTCTTCGCTGTGCGGGCAGGCGCCGTCGGCCAAACCCGGCTTCGCCGAGCGCCTCGTGCGGTGCGGGATCACGTCGATCTCGGTCAACCCGGACGCGATCGGCTCCGCCCGGTCCGCGATCGCCGGTGCGGAGCGGCGGTTGCTGCTGGAGCAAGCGCGGTGACGGCCGTCCTGGTCAGTTGTGGGTGATCGTGGTGAGTAGGGCGTGCCAGGCGGAGCCGTTGACGGTTAGTTGTCCGTGTGTGCGGTCTTTGCTGTCTCGGATGCCTACGATGTTGCCGAGTTTCACCTCGACGCAGTCGATAGTCTCTTTGCTCCGGCTTGACTTGAACCAGTCATCGTGCCCAGTTGTCATTTCTGGTTCTCCGCTTCATTGATCGGGGCAGCCTGGTCCGTAGGGAAAGCCGGTGTCTCGGTGCGCCGGGACACCGGCCGGTCTGGTTAGTTGTGGGTGATCGTGGTGAGTAGGGCGTGCCAGGCGGAGCCGTTGAC
>NZ_JBHYIK010000020.1:86590-105940 GCF_042739735.1 Amycolatopsis sp. NPDC059027
GTGGCCGGTCTGGTTAGTTGTGGGTGATCGTGGTGAGTAGGGCGTGCCAGGCGGAGCCGTTGACGGTTAGTTGTCCGTGTGTGCGGTCTTTGCTGTCCCGGATGCCCACGATGTTGCCGAGTTTCACCTCGACGCAGTCGGCGCCATCTTTGCTCCGGTTTGATGTGAACCAGTCGTCGCGCCCAGTTGTCATTTCTGGTTCTCCGCTTCATTGATCGGGGCCGCCCGGTCCGCGGGGAAAGCCGGTGTCTCGGTGCGCCGGGACACCGGCCGGTCTGGTTAGTTGTGGGTGATCGTGGTGAGTAGGGCGTGCCAGGCGGAGCCGTTGACGGTTAGTTGTCCGTGTGTGCGGTCTTTGCTGTCCCGGATGCCCACGACGTTGCCGAGTTTCACCTCGACACAGTCGGTGGTCTCCTTGCTCCGGCTTGACTTGAACCAGCCATCGCGCCTAGTTGTCATTTCTGACTCTCCACTTCATTGATCACTTTGTTGATGTAGTCCACGGTGGCCGCGGGTTCCAACGCCGCTTCCTTTGCCCCGTCGGCCTCCCGCCGATGAGCCGCGACGTCATCGGCGTCCTTGAGGATCAGACCGCTTCGCTGAGTTTCGACATGGACGATCGACTCGCGAACGTCGGAGTCGACGATGATGAACGGACCGGAGAGCACCGGCGACCATCCCGCCGAGTACGGGACGAGCCGGACCTCGACGTTCGGCAGTTCCGTCATCTCCAGCAGATAGCGCAGCTGGTCCGCCCATATCTCGCGGCCGCCAATGACATACCGGATCGCGGATTCGCCGAGGAGAACCTCCAGGTGCGCGGGATTCCGGCGGGTGATGAGTTCGCGGCGTCCGATGCGCATCGCCACCCGTTCCACGATCTCGTGTTCGGGCAGCTTGCCCTTGCGCATGATCTCGCGGATGACGTCGCTGGTCTGGAGGACGCCCGGGATCAGCAACGGCGTGACCTGCGTGACCTTGGTGGCCGTGTGCTCGAAAGCGAGCATTGCGTTGAGTTGCTGGCGACGCTCCGGGAGGGTGACGGCGAGCCACTGGCCGCCCTGGCCTTCGCTGGTGGCGGCCGCCAGGAGTTCCGCCAGCTCGGTCGCCGTCGCCTCGTCGAGGTCCAGTGCCTTGACAATGGCGTCGACCTCTTCCGGCTTCGGGATCCGCTCGCCCTTCTCCCAGCGGGAAAGCAGACCGGAGTCCGACTCCTTGCGGCCGATCGCCAGGGCCATCGACCGCTGCGTGAGCTTGCGTGCCTCGCGCACGGCCTTGAGTGCCGCGCCGAGTTCGGCCGCCGGAGATCCTGAGTTGCTACCCGCCATGCAGCACATGGTAATGCAGGACTGCTGGAGCCCGGACGTCACCCGATGAGGTCATTGCACACTTCTGCTACCTGTGATGATACTTGGTGCACATCACCGGTAGCGCCGGTATCACGCGTCGGGCGGCAAGCCTCGCGCACCACCATAACGGGGAGTTGGTTCGCCATGACGAGGTGGCGGTGGCAGCTGCGCCGGATCACCCCGGCCCGCACGCTGGCCGGGCAGGCGACCCACGTCGTGGTGGGGATCGTGCGCTCGGCCGCCGGTGAGCGGATGGCCTTGCAGACCGGCGACGAGGGCGAGCCGGTGATCCTGCCGCCCCGCGCGATGGCCGAGCTGGTCGCGAACACCCGGGCGGTGCTCGACCGTGACGTCGGCGGCGCGTGATGGATCTGCGCCGCTGCAACGTGCCGGGGTTTGTGCTCCTGTACTGCAACGAGCCGGATGTGGAGCGCATCCACTGGTACCGGCGGATCGAGGTGGCCGATCTCCGGCTGGTGCTGCTGGTTCCACGGTGCGAGGAGGACAAGCCGTATCCGGATCGGCATCCTCGCGGCACCCTGCTGGACCGCGTCGAGTTCCGGCCCGGGGTCAAGCCGAGATGGTGCCGGAGCTGCCTGGGCATCCTGCCCGTCCGGCGGAGGGTGTGAACGAGCCGCGCGTGTGGTCGCGGCGGGAAAGGAAGGTTGTCGGTAATGGTCGATTGTCAGGGTATCTCGGTCAGCATGTGGGTCGATCTGGACTCGTCGTGCCGCGTCAAGCCGAAGGTGTTCGAGGAACAGCTTCAGCTCGAGTTCGGCACCCGTACCGGCACGCTGGGCATGATGATCACGGAGGACATGGTGGACCGGCTGTCCGTCGTGTTCGCGGAGGCGAAAGCGCGAATCCGGGAGCTGGCCGGTCAGGACGAGCAGGAGGTCATGACCGTTTGACGCGATCCGCGCTCGTCGTGTGGAGGCTCCCTTGGCGAACGTCCACAAGGGAGCCTTCCGGCACGGCGGACGTGCCTGCCTGAGCCGGTGGTCAGCGCAGGTGGGCCAGCGCACGGTCCAGGGATTCCGCGGGGGTACCGGTGCACAGGACCGGATGAGCCTCGGGCCAGGAATCGGCGTCGGTGGCCATGTGCGCGGCGACGTCCGGTGTCGCGTCCGAAAAGGACGGTCCGCGGGAGGTCAGGCGTTCGGCCGCGGTGGCCGCGGGGACGTGACAGCGCAGCGCGACGAGGTCGCTGTGCGTCCGGGTGGCGACCTCCGTCGCGAGCTTCCGGTGCGTTTCCGTGTTCCACGAGGCGTCGATCACCACCGTCTCGCCCAGTGCGAGCAGGGCCCCCGCGCGATGGGTAAGTTCCGCGTAGGTCCGGTCGGTGTGCGCGGGATCGTAGAGACCATGCCGATAGTCGTCCGCGGCGGAGGTTTCCGGGGACAATCCGGCCACTTCCTTGCGGACGCGATCGCTGAGCAGCAGGCTCGCGCCGAGGTGATCGGCGAGGGCAGCGGCGACGGTGGACTTCCCGGTGCCGGGCAGCCCGCCGACGAGGATCAGCCGCACCTTGGCGCGGCGCAGGTGGTCCAGTGCGAGCCCGGCGTACTCACGAGCGAGGGAAGCCGAAGACTCGTCGCCTTGGGCGTGGCGCAGGCAGGCCACCTTGACCCGCACGAAGGCACGGTAGGCGACGTAGTGGTGCCGGAGTGCCGAGGGAGCGGGGTCCCCGGCGAACTCGGCGTAACGGTCGAGCAGCCTGGCGGCGAGGTCGGCGGCGCCGAGCCGTTCGAGATCCATGGCCAGGAAGGCGACGTCGTCGAGCCCGTCGAGCCGACGGAGCCGGTCGTCGAACTCGAGGCAGTCCAAGACCCGGGCGCCGTCGTCCAGGCAGAAGATGTCGTCCGCGAGCAGATCGCCGTGCCCGTCGACGATCCGGCCGTCCGCGATCCGCCGATCGAACAGCGGCTCGCGCCCGGCAAGGAACTCGCGGGTCAGGTGCTCGATCTCGGCGGCCCCGGACGGATCGAGCACCTGCCGGTGGAAGGGCCCGACCTGCGTGAAACTGGCTTCCCAGCGGGCACGGATCGCGTCCCGCGAGCCCTCGGCCGAGATTTCGGCGCTCCGCTCGGCGCGGGCGTGGAAGCCCGCGAGGAGGCGGGCGAGCCGGTCCACCTGTACATCGCACGGCTCGCCGGTGGTGACCACAGTGGACAGTCGGCGCTCCTCCGGCATCCGGCGCATGACGACGAGGTGGTCGCACGGTTCGCCGTCCGGCCCGGTCACGTCGGCGACGCCGAGGTAGACGTCCGGAGCGAGCCGGCGGTTGAGTTCGACCTCCCGGTGGCAGACACGCTCGCGCGCCTGCCGGGAGGTGAAGTCCAGGAAGCCCAGGTCGACCGGCTTCTTCAGCTTGTAGGCGCGATCGCCGAGCAGGAACACGGCGCCGATGTGGGTCTCGTGCACGTCGGCCCAGGCAGGTGGCGAGAGAACCGGCGGCTGCACTGGTAGTGGTGAGGCCATGACATCAGCCTCCTCCGCGCCGGGATCCGCATACAGGGCCGGATGTCATCACAACGGTGCCCGGGGTACCCTCCCCGCCGGGACGTCGTGGGCCTCCGGGCGTGATGAGCTGTCCCCGTCGCCAGACGCATCAACCGACCGACCGCTGGGTGGGCGACCAGGCTTCACTGAACGAGTCCACGTACTCCGGTTTTCCGTTCGCGACTCTGATGTACTTCGCGCTCGGATCGGACCAGAGACTCTCGAAATGCTCGTCGATCCGTTCGGTGATCGACGTGCGAATCTCATTTGGGTGAGCGAAGCCGTTGGTGGAGGATGCCATCTCTCCATGCACCTTCAAGAAGGGAGTGTTCATGACAAGCTCACCGCGCCAGAAGAGGCCGATCAGGCGAACCTTGTCGTACCCGAACAGGCACAGTGTCGGACTCGCGTCGTAGGCCTTGACCTGGATCTTGTGTCGTGCTTCGGGATGGTTTCGGAAAAGGTGGTCGAACTGCAGGATCTCGGTCGCGATCTGGTTCTGTACGAACGATTCGTCGGCTCCTCGGCTGAGTTCGAGGCTTCTCGACCGTGCATGCTGGGAATCGTGCCGGAGGATGAGGATTCGGATGTCGCAGTCGTTGGCTGCGGCCTTGACCAGCGTGTCGCCGAGCTCGTTCAGTCCGCCGACCCAGTTCGACAGTACTCTTATCGAGTAGGCTTTTCGCATATTTGGCACGAGGTCGGAAACGCGGAGCGAGTCATAGCCGCCCTCGATTCCGGTGTGGCGGAACCGGCGCAGCAGGCTGCTCGTGTCTCCTACCGCGGCTGTCATCTTGTTTGTGAACTCGCGTCCTCGGAAAAATGTGGCTATCCCTTTGATTTCGAGGCTCAAGTTGGTCAGCATCGCGTCGACTTCGTCGACTTTGCGTTCGACGTCGGCCATCTTTGTTACGCGCTGGAGAAGTGAGGTCACGGCCAGTAAGGCCAGGATTCCCAATGTCAGTTCGACGAGTGACTCTTCGGAAATCGACACGAAGAAATGTGCGAGAAAGGCTGCGATTCCGACTGTGGCGGTGATGAATTCGAAGATCACTGCGATATATCTTCGAATAAAGGCGATAGCTGGGCGTATTTCGGGTATGGTTTCGGGCCTGTCCACCATGGTGTACTCCCGTTCTGGCCGAGCATCTGACGGCGGCAAGGTGTCGGCTGGGTGATGCGAGGTAGTCGCCTTGGTGGAAGTCGTCGTTACGCGGAGAAATAGTCTTACTGGAGATGTCTTTGAATCGTTAGCAGAGATTGCCCGTATGGTTAACCGGGTACGGCGGGTGACGGAGTGTGGCGTGTCTACTCTGACGTGGCAAACTTTGTTGCCGTACAACGCTCAAGCTCGTGCGACCTGATCAGGCCGGGACGAGCGAGATCGACCACCGGCCGGCGGTAGCCGACCAGCCGAAGCCGAACGCGCTTGCCCAGGGAAACGGCGTGGTCGGCGAAGCGTTCGTAGCAGCGGCCGCGGAGCGCCATGTTCATGGCGGTCTCCTTCTCGGTAAGCCTCACGCATCGGCGTCCTCCAGACGGGCGCGGGACCGGTGGTTTTTCGACGGTACGAAGGGCGCGGCGGGCGCATGTAGGGCCGGTGGGCTCGACCAGCAGGGCCGTTCGCCTCTGCGTCGCGGGCACGCGGGCGGCGAAGCTGGCTACCGGACGGTGCGCGGCGGACTCGAAACGGAAGGAGAGTGACCATCGATGGCCGGGAACATCAGGGAACCGGTGGTGGTCGGCGTGGACGGCTCGGCCTCGGCGCTGCGGGCGGTGCGGTGGGCCGCGGCCGAGGCACGTCGCCGGTATGCGGCTCTGCGTCTCGTGCACGTCGTCGACGAGGCGCCGCTCGCCGCCGTCCGGTTCGTGCCGCGCTATGACGAAATCGTGCGCATCGCCGGTATGCGGGGGCGTCGGCTGCTGCGGCAGGCCAGGGACCTTGCCCGTGAGGCCGAGCCGGGGGTCGCGCAGAGCGAGCAGCTGCTGCGGGGAACGGTGACCGGGCGTCTGCGTGCCGAGTCCGAAACGGCGGGCCTTCTCGTACTCGGCACCGAGACGATCGGGACGATCGGCCGGCTGGCCGCGGGGTCGGTCACGCTCGACCTCGCCGTGCACGCTTCGTGCCCGGTGGTGCTCGTGCGGCCGCATGTCGCCGAGGAGGAACCGCCGGAGAGCGGGCCGGTCGTAGTGGGTGTCGCCGGGACGCCGGCGAGCGAGGCGGCGCTCGCGTTCGCCTTCGAGGAGGCCGCTTCCCGGAACACGGGGCTGGTAGTGGTGCACAGCTGGGACGACGGGCTGCTGGCCTCACTGTTCGAGGAAAGCCACGAGCGCCTCGACCACGCGGCCGTCGACGAGCACGAGCACGGCCTGCTGGACGGGCGGCTCGCGGACTGGACGGGGAAGTACCCCGACGTCGCGGTGGAGCGGGTCGTGGTGCGTGGCCGTCCCGCGTCCCGGTTGCTCGACCTCGCCGACCGCGCGCAGCTGCTTGTCGTCGGCAGCCGGGGCCGGAGCGGTTTCACCGGGCTGCTGTTCGGCTCGACCAGCCAGGACGTGCTGTCCCGCGCGCTCTGCCCGGTCGCCGTCGTCCGTGACGGCGAAGTGCCCGGCCGTCGCGATTGACCTGGCGGTTCTAGGGATGGGCGAGCACCCAGGACGCGAGCACCAGCCCGCCGGAGTTGGTGGTCAGGTGCACCAGCACGGGGGCCAGCAGCCCTCGGCCGGTGTGCCGCCACCAGTACAGGAACACTCCGGCGCCGGCCGCGGCGAGCATCGCCAGTGCCGAAACGACGGCGAGCGGGAGTCCGCCCACGGTCGCGTGCACGGCGGAGTTGCGCACGAGTGCCAGCGAGGGCAGCAGATGCCACAGTCCAAAGAGGACAGCCGCGCCCAGCACGGGCAGCCAGCGCCAGCGGTCCCCGGCGCCGAGCAGCGCGGGAAGCACGCCGCGGAACGCGACCTCCTCCACCAGCACGGTCCCGAGCGGGATACGGACCAGCGCCAACCACACCAGTTGGGCGGCGCTGGGCGAACCCACCCGGCCGTCGTGGAACAGCGGCCGCAGCGCGGGGACGGCGAGCGCGATCCCGAATCCCAGCGCGATCAGCGCGGCACCGATCAGGCCGACCAGCGCGGCGCGGCCGAGGTGACGCCGTCCGAGCCCGATCGTGGCGGGCCGGAAACCGGCGAAGCAGGCGAGCCCGACCAGCAGGCACGCGGTGACCGCGCCGCACACCGGATACGCCCAGCCGGGGAGGACCCGGTTGGCGAGGGTGGTGGCGGCCGCGAGCAGCAGGACCGCCGTCACGACGGCGACGACCCGGCGTGGGAGGGAAAGCGGGGGCGCGGCAAGAGTGTTCATTCTGCTTCCCAGTGTGCGCCCGGACACCGGGACGGCGCCACGAACGTATCGGAGCGTGACCTCTTCGTGGACTGGCTGCGCGGGGCCAGCCTGGTCGTGGTGGTGGTCTGGCACTGGGCGTTCACGATCCTGCGCTGGTCGCCGGACGGGCCGAGCCCGACCAGCCCGCTGGGTTTCCTGTCCGGGCTGTGGATCCTCACCTGGGTGCTGCAGGTGATGCCGGTGTTCTTCTATGTCGGCGGATACGTGCACCTGGTTTCCTGGGAGCACGCTCGTGATCGCGGGGAGCGGCTCACCAGGTACGTGTGGAGCCACGTCCGGCACCTCGTGGTGCCCGCGGCGGCGCTGGTGATGACCTGGGCGGTGCTGGGCACCGTGCTGGGAACGGTGTTCGGTCTGCACTGGATGCGGAGCGCCGTGCTGCTGGTGCTCAGCCCGCTGTGGTTTCTCCTTGTGTACGTGGTGTTGCTCGCGTTGCTGCCGGTGTGGCTGTGGCTGCACCGCCGGTTCGACGTCCTGGTGCTGGTGTGGCTCGGCGGCCTGGCGATGCTCGTCGACGTGCTCCGGTTCCGCTACGGCGTTTCGTGGGCGGGCTGGATCAACATGCTCGTCGTGTGGGCGCTGGCTCATCAGGCCGGGTTCTTCTTCCGGCGGCTGACGGACGCGCCTCGCGCGCGGAGCCGCGCGTTGTTGTGGGCGGGCCTGTTCGCACTGGCGGGGCTGGTGTTTTCCGGGCTGTATCCCGGTTCGATGGTCGGCGTACCGGGGGACCGCCTCTCCAACATGGGACCGCCGACCTTCGTCATCGTGGCACTGCTGGTGTTCCAGATCGGAGTGGCCGAGCTGATCCATCCGATGCTGCGACGCTGGTTCGCCCGACCGCGGCCGCACCGGTTCACCGAGCTGCTGGCGCGGTTCGCGCTGCCGCTTTTCCTGTTCCACACCACGGGGATGGCGCTGGCACGCGGGTTCGTCTACTTCGTGCTGGACCACCGCATCGTCGACGATCGCGCGCCGGACCTGATCTGGTGGGCACAGCGGCCGCTCGCGATACTCGGCCCGTTGCTGTGCACCGTGCCGCTGATCGTCCTGTTCGGCAGGCGGGGAAGCCAC
This sequence comes from Amycolatopsis sp. NPDC059027, assembly GCF_042739735.1. Classification (NCBI taxonomy): domain Bacteria; kingdom Bacillati; phylum Actinomycetota; class Actinomycetes; order Pseudonocardiales; family Pseudonocardiaceae; genus Amycolatopsis; species Amycolatopsis sp. NPDC059027. The sequence continues at coordinate 94,919 of NZ_JBHYIK010000020.1, forward strand.
CACGCGACGTGAGCCGGGGAGCGTGACCGGCGATCAGTGGCGAAGCCCGATTTCAAGGCGCGCCAGGGGGTTCCGGCCACTGGGCCCCGGGAGTGCGTGGCGTCGGGTTGAAGTCGTTCCGGTTGTTGTCGGTGTCCCAGCTCAGGTAGTTGCGGGACATGGACAGGCCCGATGACGGCGGCGGGGTGCGCGCGGGCGGGCCCTCCTGCGGGCACGCCGAGCGGAACGGTGCTGCCCATCCGACCGCGTCGACCCGCCGTCCGGCGGGGTCGAAGAGAGCCACCGCGCCGACGTCGGCGGGCATCAGGTCGGGGCCGACGAACTGCACCACGTTCGTCTGGTCGTAGATGGTGCCGGCGAAGTCCTGGCCCGTCACGACGAGGTACTGGCCCACGGCGTTGGCGGGTTGCAGCACAAGCCCAGCCGGAAGGATGAGGACGGTGGTGACCGCGCAGGTGGACCCGTAGAACCGCAGGGTGAAACCGGTGAGGCTCAAGGGGGTGGTGCTGATGTTGCGCAGTTCGAGGAACTCGTCCTTCTCGCCGGTCGCGCCCGAGGGGGCCACCTCGTTGACCACGACCGTGGTCGACACCTGGGGAGCGAGGCCCCGCGCTTCCGACGGCGCGGCGGTGACGGTCGGCAACGTGAGCGCGGCGAATACCCCGGTGACGAGACGGCTCAGCATGGCGTCGTTTCCTCTCGTCCTGAGTCATGTGGTGCTTTCCATGCTGGGCAGGGAAAACCACGCTCACAAGGGGCCAGTCAGCCGTCGGCGGGCACGGGACGGCCGAGCAGGGCCAGTTCGGCGGCGCGTGCGAGGTCGTCCGCGTCGACGACGCCGGAGAGCCGGTCGTCCTCGACCACCAGCACGAGGTCTCTTCCCTGGCGCAGTACGGTTTTCGAGAGCAGATCCGCCACCTGGGTTCCAGCGTCCACTACGGACACTTTTGGTGCGGTGCGGCAGACGTCGGCAACCCGGATGTTGAGCCGGTCCTGTGGCGTCAGCCGAGTGAGTTCGCCGAGGCTGATGACGCCGGTCGGCTTTCCGTTGAACGACACCACGGGGAAGGCGCGTTGTCTGGTGGAGGGGGTGAGCTGGTCGAGGAAGCCTTCGATCGTCAACCACTCGGGCGCGGTGACCGGGGCCGGATCCATGACCGCGCGGACCGCGAGGCCGCCGAGCCGTTCCCGCACGGTGTGCCCGGTGAGTTCGGCCTGCGCGGCGGCGAGCAGGAACCAGCCGACGAACACCAGCCACAGCCCGGAGATCCCGCCGAACAGCATTTCGGCGAGCCCCATCGCGGCGACGAGCAGCCCGAACCCCTGACCGGCACGCGTGGCGATCTCGGTGGCACGGACCCGGTCGCCATATCGCTGCCACAGCAGCGCATGCAGGATCCGGCCGCCGTCCAGCGGTGCGCCCGGGAGCAGGTTGAAGACTCCGAGCACGAGGTTCGTGAGCCCGAACCAGTAGAGCGCGGCCAGGGGAAGCGGGATCGGCCAGGCTCGCAGGACGAAGGCGGCTCCGAGGCCGGTGCCGCCGAGCAGCAGGCTGGTCATGGGCCCGGCCGCGGCGACGAGCATCTCGGCGCGGGGAGTCGCCGGTTCGCCGTCCAACTCGGTAGCGCCGCCGAGCATCCACAAGGTGATGCGGCGGACCCGGCACCCCTGGCGCCGGGCCACGAGCGCATGGGCGAGTTCGTGGGCCAGCAGTGTCGCGAGGAAGCCGATGGCGGTGACCACGGCGGCTATCCAGTACGCGGCTACGGGCTGGTGCGGGGCGGAACGCGGCAGGACGTCGGCGGCGAGCAGCTCGGTGAGCAACGCGAGAACGAGCAGTACCGACCAGTGCGCGCCGACGGTGATACCCGCCCAACGGCCCAAGGGGAGTGCGGTGCGGAACATGCCAGGTCTCACTTCCCCGGCCGCGGCGGCCGGTCCGACGGCGAGCGCTGGATCGATGGGGCCCCATTCGTTCTCCACCTTGCGTCCGTGGCCGCGATCCGGCCTAGAGCCGAACTACCTCACGCGGTGGGTCCTATGCCGGTGGCTGGTGACGTTCGGCCCTTCCGGCTGCGGCTGCCCGGCGCAGATCGTGGAGGGGACGGAACAAGGAGGTCCTGATGCGAGAAAAGCGTTGGAGGGTCGAAGTCTTCGTCGACGAGCACGAGGCAAGGACCCGGGCCATCGCGCGGCTGGAGAACCCCGACCACACCGGGCTCGTCGGAACCGGGCTCGCCCGGCTGAATCCGCGTGACTCGGACGTACCGGAAATCGGGGACGAGCTGGCCGTGTCCCGTGCGCTCGCCGATCTGGCGCACCAGCTGCTCGACGCCGCGGCACGGGACATCGAAGGCGTGACGGCGGAACCCGCGCGGTTGCGGGAATGACCACGGTCCCCAAGAGAAGGAGTCCGAGATGAGCCACCAGCATCAGGTGCGTTCGGTGATGAAGACGAATGTCGCGACCGTGCACCCGGAAACTCCGTTCAAAGCGGCGGCCGCCCTGCTCGCGGCCTGGGGTGTCAGCGGCGCGCCCGTGGTGGACAGCGACGGTCTGGTCATCGGCGTCGTCTCGCAGGGCGATCTGCTGGAGCGCAAGGCGGGCCGAGCACGGCGACGCCGTTTCCACCACCGGCTCCACAGCAAGGCGACCGGGCGGTTCGTGGCCGACCTGATGACCGCGCCCGCGATCACGGTCGACCAGGAGGCCGACGTGTCGCGGGCCGCGCGGCTGCTGGAGGAACACCGGATCCACCGGCTGCCGGTCGTGGACTCCGCCGGGAAGCTCGCCGGCTTGGTCACCAGGGGGGATCTGTTGCGGGTTTTCCTGCGGCCGGACACCGAAATCCGGGCGGAGATCCGCGAAGAGGTGATCGAGCGCGTGATGTGCGTCGATCCGCGGGATTTGTTCGTGTCGGTGCACAACGGCGTCGTTACGCTGAAGGGGCAGCTGGAACGGGCCAGTCTCGTCACGATGTTGCTCGAGTTCGCCCGCCGGGTCGACGGTGTCGTCGAGGTGCGGAACGAGCTGACCGCGAAGCTGGACGACACCCGGCTCGGCGAGGGCGCGGCGGCGCAGGGCAACGTCGGGGTGTTCGGGGCGATGTTGAAGAAGTGATCGTGTGGCCGAGGTCGGGCGACGCGCGGTGGGGTCGCGCTGCGCCGTGCGGTCAGCGGCGCAGCCGGACAGTGCCCTCGGCGATCCCTTCGGCGATAGCGCGCTTCCCGCCCGCTTCGTCGAGCAGTTCGGCGACCGGCCGGTTGTCCGCGAGATAGGTCGCGGTGAACCGGTCGTAGCCGTGCCGCAGCGCCGCTTCGGCCAGCAGACGCAGCAGCGCCGTGGCCACCCCGGCACGCCGCCACGCGGGATCGACGACGACGGCGACCTCCGCTTCGCCCGGTTCACCGGTGGCCTCGTACCGGGCGACCGCGACGCCTTTGCCGTCGGGGTCACGCGCGATCAGGGCGTAGCGGTGGTCGTAGTCCAGCTCGGTGAGCCGCCGCAGCAACTTCGGGGTCACCTTCGGCGGCGGCCCGCAGAACCGGCGATACAACGTTTCCGCGTCCGCGGTGCGGATCGCCTCACCCAGTTCCGGTGCGTCATCGGGGCCGAGCAGCGTGACGGTGACCGTACGCCCATCGCTCAGCTCGACGAGGCGGCTATTCGGTTCCATTGCCGTGCTCGAACCGGGTCAGTGGCGGGACAACGGCGACCGGGCAGGGTGCGTGGTCGAGCAACTCGTGCGTCGTGATGCCGAGGACGGGCTGCGCTCGGGCCGGTCGGAGCCGGGAGCCGAGCACGACCAGCCGCGCCGTCGACGCCGCACGGACGAGTGCCTGGCCCGGGTGACGACCCCGGACGAACCGGAGACGGGCCAGCACACCTGGATACCTCGCTGCCCAGGTCTCGAAGCGTTCGGCCAGCAGGCTTCGTGCGGACTCATCGGGTTCGTAGCCGTCCCACACCCAGACCGCGATCAGCGGGCAGGCGCGCGCGTCGGCCGCGGCGAAGGCGAAGTCGAGCGCGCCGTGATGGTCGGCGGCGTCGGTTCCCACTACCACGGCGGCGCCGCCGGGCGTGGTGTGTTCCGGCAGTCCCCGGTGCACGACCACCGGTGACTCGGCACGTGCGGTCACGGTGCGGGCGACCAGGCCGAGCAGCGAGGTCGTATCGTGCTCCACTCCCGAGGCGCCGAGCGCGACAAGTCCTGCCTCGGCCGAGTGCGCGACCAGGCTCTGGGCGGCGTCTCCGGCTTCCAGAAGCGGCTGCACCGAGAGCCCTGGTGCAGCCCTCTCAGCCGCTTCTTCGGCCGCTCGCAGGCTTCGTTCGCCATACCGCAAGGCGGAGTCGTCCGGACATGGCCCGTTCGGCGACCCACAGACGTGCAAGAGCCGGAGCGGCACCTCGCGCCGCGCGGCTTCCCTCGCGGCCCAACGGGTCGCTCGGAGGCTCAGCGCCGATCCGTCCACTCCGGCCAGCAGCGGCAGTCGCGTCGTGGAGGCCATCACAGGTCGATGCCGACGGCGACCATGCTCGGCTCGGCGACCTGGACCTCGACATGCGGCGGGTGGCGGAGCGTGTTGTGCACCGTGCAGTGCTCGATCGCGGAAAGCAGGTTTCGTTCCTGGTCGGGCTCGATCGGGTCGGGCAGCACGACCGTCAGCTCGACGCGGCCGACCCGCACCGGCCCGGTCCGCATGGACCAGCGGCCGTGGACCGTGAGACCGGCCGCGGGCAGCCCGGCCGCGCGCAGATGGTTCACCGCGTAGTGCGCCGCACACCCCGCCAGAGCCATCACCAGCAGTTCGACCGGGGTGGGCCCGAGTTCGGTCCCGTCATCGGAGGGCTGGTCGACCAGTACCACGTGATCGCGGGTTTCGAGGCGGAACTTGTCCGCCGCCAGGTGAGTCACCGTGACTGTCGCCATGACGTTCTCCCATCTCCTGGTCCCAGCGTCGCTCCCGCGACCACCGCACGAGGAGGGACGGAAGTCCCGTCCGGACAAGCGAACGTCCTGTCCGTACCGGCGGAGAGCCGGAATACCCCGGCCCCGGAGTCCTTCGTCACTGTTCCCGGCCATGCCCGTCCCATCACCGGGTGCCGGGGGCAGGTTTTCCCCGGGACGACGGCGCCGGGTTCCCCGGGAACCGCGCTGTTCGGGAATCATGATCGTGGCGGCGAAGCGTCCAGCCGATTCAGGCGCGGGCCAGCGGGGCCGGCCGGTCCAGCCTGGCCGCTGCTGTTTCGACGTCGATGACGACCGCTTCCAGCAGTTCCTCGGTGAGGTCGGACAAGGCCCGTCCGATCGCCAGGTAGGTCCCGACCTGCGCCACCTCCTCAGCGTCCCGAACGTCGTGGGCGAGCCCTACTCCGCAGAACTCGTGGTTGTCCGGACTCTTGAGGAGGATGTGGGCACGCGTGCGGTGCGGTGTGCGCTCCAAAGCCACATCGAATGTCCACTTTTCGCGGTCATCAGTCATGGTCGCTCCGTTCCTCGGCCAGAACTCTGGCAGCTCGGCCGGATGGAGCATAGGGTCGTAAGTCCTTCGCCCGGCCGTGTCAGCCGCCGGGCGAGCAGGATGTAGGGCCGGTCGGCGCGATCAGCGGGGTCGTTCGCCTCTGCGTGCCAGGTGTGCCGCGCGCGAGGCTTGAACACACGACGACTCACGTGCCGCGAACTACGCGGTCCACAGCGGCTCGCGATCATAGTCGTCCACTGTGGATAGTCGAACGGAACGAGGAGTACCCAGATGGCCACAACCGGGCCTGCGCGGCCGCCGTCGCTGACCTTCTACGGCGGGGCGGGAACGGTGACCGGCAGCAAACACCTCGTCGAAACCGAAGACGCGCGGGTGCTCGTCGATTGCGGGCTGTTCCAGGGACTGGCCGAACTGCGCAGGCGGAACTGGGCGCCGATGCCGCCCCGGCTGGCAGGGGTGGACGCGGTCGTGGTGACGCACGCGCACCTGGACCACTGCGGGTACCTTCCGGTACTGGCTCGCGCGGGCTGGCGTGGTCCGGTGTTCGTGACGCCGGGGACCGCCGAGCTGGTCCCGATCGTGCTCAAGGACAGCGCGCACCTCATGATCGAGGAAGCCGAACACGCGAACCGGTACGGCTGGTCCAAGCACCGCCCGGCACTTCCGCTCTATGACGCCGAAGACGCGAAGAAGGCGATCCGCCAGTTGCGGGTGGTCGAATACGGGCGGGACACCGAGATCGCGCCGGGCCTCACCCTCCACTTCGGACAGGCGGGGCACATCCTCGGATCGGCGTGGGCGCGGCTGGACGCGGCCGGGCGCCGCGTGGTGTTCAGCGGTGACCTGGGCAGACCGCGGCACAGCCTGCTGCGGCCGCCGCAGCCGCGGCCCTCCTGCGACGCGCTGGTGCTGGAGTCCACCTATGGTGCCCGGACACACCACGACGCGAACGCCCTCGCGACCTTGGCGGAGACCATCCGCCGCACGGCCGGCAGGGGCGGGAGCGTCCTGATCCCCGCGTTCGCCGTCGACCGGACCGAGGTCGTGCTCGTCACGCTGGCGAAACTGATGCGGGACAAGGAGATTCCGGAGCTACCGGTGTATGTGGACAGCCCGATGGCGCTGGCGGCGTTGCGGGTGTACCGGGAGGCGTTGCGGCAGGGCTGGCCGGAGATCCGCCCGGAGCTGGCCGGGCACGACCCGCTGACGCCGGGCAGGCTCACGGAGCTGCGGACGGTCGAAGAGTCGATGCGGGTCAACGCGCCGCGGATGCCGTCGATCGTCATCTCCGCGTCCGGGATGGCCACCGGCGGGCGAATTCTGCACCATCTCGAATATCTGCTGCCGGATTACCGGCACACCGTCCTGATCGCCGGGTACGCCGCCGCGGGAACCCGTGCCCGTCAGCTCGCCTCCGGCGCCCGGCAGATCAAGATCCACGGCCGTTACGTCCCGGTACGCGCCGATGTCGTTCAGCTCGACGCGTTCAGTGCGCACGCCGACGCCGACGAGCTGGTGGCGTGGGCGAGTACGGGGGAGCCGCCGGGGACCGCGTATCTGGTTCATGGTGAGCCCGACGGCTCCGCGGCACTGGCCGAGAGGTTACGCGCCGAACACGGTCTCGTCGCGGTCGTTCCGCGAGATCGCGAACGAGTTCTGTTGTGACGTAAGGACTACGTGTCGTCCAGTGCCGGGATTCGTGGCAGGAGAGCGACACCGGTCGCGGGTGGCTTCGCCGGTCATCGGTGCGGGCCGGTCACGGTGGCTCCGGCCAGCCGGGCGACGAACGTGGCCGGAGAGGCCGAAGCGGCGCGCAGTGCGCGCTGGCGTGCCGCGCCTCCACCGTGTCCCCGGAGTTCGTCCACGCGCCGCTTCACCACGTCGAGGTCGCCGCATGCGTCGAGAGCCGGAAGCAGATGACCCAAGAGTTGGTCGACGAGGCGTTCATGAGAGAGCACGGCCCCGGTCCGGACATCGAGGCCAGGACCGGTCAGCCCGTGCCGGGCGGCGGCGGACAGCGCTTCGGATATCGCACGGTCGTGAACGGGACGGACCGGAGGCGGATCGTCTCGGAGTGCCGTGACGGTGAGCGCGCGTACCAGCCCGGCCAGCAGCACCGCGTCTTCGACGTCCAGACAGGTATCGGCGATCCGGACCTCCACGGTCGGGTAGCGGGGTGAGAGCCGCGCGTAGAAGTACAGGCCGCGCTCGTCGGGTGCGGCACCGGACCGGATCGCCTCGGTGACTTCGGTGTCGTAGTCGGTGACGCCCGGCCACGCCGAGGGCGGTCGTGCGGTGGGCCAGCGGGACCACAGGGCGTACCGTGCGCTCGCCCAGCCGGACTCCCGGCCGTGCCTGAACGGCGAGTTGGCGGTGATCGCCAGCAGGACCGGTAGCCAGGGCCGCAGTTCGGCGATGACGCGGAGTCCGCTCTCGCGGGACGGGATGCCCACATGCACATGGCAGGAACAGGTTCCCGCGTCGGCGATGAGACCGGGGAACCGTTTCGCGAGCGTGAGATACCGGCGGCTCGGGGTCAGGGCGGAGGTACCCGGCGCGACTCCGAAGGGGGCGACCCCCGTGGCCGCGACGACGCAGCCGGCGCGATCGGCGGCATCGGCCAGCCGCCGCCGGAGTCTCGTCAGGTCGGCGCGGACGTCCTCGAGCCGGCGGCGGACGGTGGTCGCGGTTTCGATCTGGAAGCGCATCAGTTCCGGCATCACCGTGGGTTCACGGGCGAGCAGTCCCAGCAGCCGGGGGGCGGCGCACACCACCTCACCCGTCTCCGGGTGGAGCAGGAGGAACTCCTCTTCCACCCCGAGGGTGACCGCGTCATGAACGTCCACTATGGACGAGAGAGTCGCCGGCCGAGGTTCGGCACCGGTAGGTGATCAAGGCATGGCATGGTCGTCTCCTCACACTGAACTGCCGGTGTGCCGCCCCGTCTCCGCACCCGGCCGGGGAGCGGACCGCTGGAGTTCGTGCTCTCGGTCGCCGCGGTGAGGGGTACCCACGTCGGCGCGGTCAATGCGCGATGTCGACGACCACCCGGCGGATCTGGTCGCCGGAGTCGAGCTGGGTGAAGACGCGGAACGGCAGCCGGACGCGTACTCCGACGGCGAAGGTGCACTGGCTTTCGAAGGATCCGGCGAACCGCACCGCACGCAGCGACGGCCAGCCCGCCAGCTGGGCGGGACCGTACAGCTGGTCGCCGGTCCTTGCGAGTACCCGGCCGGGCTGATGCCCGGAGTCGTCATCGCCGAGTCCGGGCGCCCGGACGACCACTTGGAGCACCGCGCCGCCCGGCACCGGCAGGGGTTCGCCCCTGGGGTCGGAGGTCACGACCGGGACGTACCGCACGGAGAATCCCGCCGGTGCCGGGCCGTTGAGGTCGAAGACGACCCGGTCGTAGCAGTCGTGCCTGCCGATACGGACCAGATAGAGGCTCGCGCGGCTGAATCCCTCGGCTGCCTTGGGCGCCGCGCCCCATCCGTCTGTTCCGCATGATTCCGGAGCGGCTACAGGTGCGGTCGGCACGGCCGAAGTGCCGAGCGGAGGGGCCGAGGCGCTGGGAGAGGGCGGCGGGGGAGCCGGGTCGGCGGTCGGGGCGAAGTCCGAGGCGGTCGCCGGGGTACCCGGCGGCACCGGTGCCGCGGTGGTACCGCCACCGCCACAGCCGGTCGTGACGAACGCGGTGATCGCCACAACGATCATGGCCCCGAGAGTGCTCATTCCACCCGCCTCCAGCCTGTGGCGCGATGCCTGTCCGATATTCCCGCGTCCGAGGTTCCGGCGGATACGGCCGAAAGTCACCGGCGGCTCGGGCTCTCGCCGAGACCGAAAATGCGCCGTGCCCGTCGTGAACGGGCTCCGTGCTTCGCCCAAGGGGCTGGTCACGTCGGCGTGCTTCCGCAAAAGACTTGGTACGCGGGGACTTTCGTCTGTCGTTCCGGCATCGGGCCCGCGACGCGGACCGGCCGTCGGGTCCTCGGTCGCGGGGACCGAAGTCCCTATCCGGCCGGTCACCGGGCGCGAAAACTGGGGCAATGACACAGCGGATCGTGGTGCTCGGGGGCGGAACCGGCGGGACGATGGCGGCGAACCGGCTGGACCGGTTGGTGGATGACGCCGAGATCACCGTGGTGGACCGCGACGACGAGCACGTCTACCAACCGAGGATGTCGTAGCCGCGCGTCAGCCCCACGCCCGGGCACCTCCGCAGGCGGTCGGGAAAACGTACAGCAACCGTCCAAACACGACAGTCGGTTCCGCGGGGCGCGGCGCACCGCGGCCACCGGTGCATTCCTCGGGAGCTACGCATGCCACGTCGATCCATCCTCAAGTACCGCGTGGTCACGACCCTGCAGCGGCGGGTCCTCAACCCGGTGACCGCCCGGCTGCGCGGTCAGTCCCTGCTGGAGACGACCGGCCGGAAGTCCGGGCTGCCCAGGCGGACACCCATCGGCGGCCGTCGCGTCGGGCGGGAGTTCTGGTTCGTCTCCGAACACGGCCGGAAACCCCAGTACGTGCGCAACATCCTCGCCAAGCCCGAGGTGCGTGTTCGCATCGGCGGACAATGGCATCACGGCGTCGCCCACCTCGTACCCGAGGACGATGCCGTTGCCCGGCTCCGGAACCTGCCCCGATTCACCAGCGCCACCGTCCGGACCGTCGGAACGGACCTGCTCCCCATCCGAGTCGACCTCACCGACTGACCGAGCGCCACGCCGGGAGAAGAGCCGGAATGCCTTGCTTGCCGGGCCTTTCGTTCCTGTTCCCCGGAGTGGTGTGCGAGGGATCGTCGGAATGTCGATCCGGTTGCCCGTACCGAGGAGGTTCCTGATGGGTTCGACGAGGGCCGTCGTGGTGTTCGAATCGATGTTCGGGAACACCGAGCTGGTGGCCGAGGCGGTCGGCGCGGGACTCGCGCCCCACGTGCCGGTCGAGGTGGTGAACGTGGACGACGCGCCTTCGGCCTTGGATGGCATCGGGTTGCTGGTGGCGGGCGGGCCGACACACGCTCATGGAATGACCCGTCGGCGTACCCGGGAAGAGGCGGCCCGCCAGGCGCGGTCCGGTACTCGTTCGAAGCGGACCGGGTTGCGGGAATGGCTGGACACGCTGGAGAAGGCGCCGGCGGAGCTGGCCACGGCGGTGTTCGATACCCGGATCGCGAAGCCACGTTGGCTCACTGGTTCGGCGGCGGTCGGTGCGTGGAAACGGTTGCGGCTACTGGGCTGTGAGCTGCTGGTACCGCCGGAGAGCTTCTTCGTGGACTCGAGCGATCCGGGTACGGTGCTGTCCGAGGGCGAGAACGACCGGGCCCGTGCGTGGGGAGACGGACTCGGTGCCCGCTACGCGACGCTCGCGAACGGGCGGTGACCGAGTTCTCCCGTATCGGCCCGGGGCCGAGGTTCGCCGGACCGGGCCCGGCCGGTTCGCCCCCCGCGGGGGGGGGGTAACCCCCGGGCGCGGCCCGGGGGCCCGGGGGGGGGGGGGGGACACGGGGGGCCGGGCGGCGGGGGGGGGGGCGCGGGTG
>NZ_JBHYIK010000020.1:105950-122465 GCF_042739735.1 Amycolatopsis sp. NPDC059027
CGCTGCTTCGGTAACGCAGCGAGCGGCGCCGGTTCACCCTTGTGCGGTGAGGAAATCGGCGGCCGAGCGCAGGGTGAGCAGGCGGCCGTAGTCGTCCTCGTCGATGCGGCGGTCCAGCCCGGTGGACAGCCGTTCGACGAAGGTCTGGAAGTCCATCGAGTCCAGTTCCAACGCGTCGCGCAGGTTTTCGTCGGGGGGAAGGGCACTGAGTTCGTCGTCGGTCGCGAAACCGCGGAGCGCGGACTGAACGAACTCGGTGGCTTCTTCGCGGCTGAGTGGCTTGGTCATAGCTCCTCCGGATGGCGCAGCAGAGTGGCGATGGTGGTGAGCAGCCGGGAGCCGGTCGCGCCGTCGCTGGCGCGGTGGTCGGCGGCGAGGGTGGCGGTGACCAGCGGGCGGATGCCGAGCATCCCGTCGACAGCCCACGGCCGATGGGTGATCGCGCCGAATCCGACGAGCGCCACCTGCGGCGGGTAGATCACGCCGTGCACGGACTCGGCGCCGTTGTCGCCGAGGTTCGTCACGGTCAGCGTGCCCGCGGTCAGGTCGGCCGAGCGCAGGCTTCCCGACCGTGCGCGAGCGACCACGGCACGCAACTCCGCCATGGTCTCCGGCAGGGAAAGCTTCGCCGCGTCGAGGATCGCCGGAGCGACGAGTCCGCCGCCGCGCAGCGCGACGGCGACACCGAGGTGTACGGCGTCGCCGGGCCGGAAGCCTCCGTCGACCCAGTGCCCGTTGAGTTCGGGGACCCGGACGGCGGCGAGTGCGGTCGCCTTGAGCAGCGCGGCGGCGGGGAGGATCCGCTCGGTCACCGGCACGCGACGGTTGTGCTCGCGCAGCCAGGTCATGACCGGGTCGAGGTCGATGGTGCTCGAGAGGTAGTAGTGCGGGATCTCGCGCTTGGCCCTGGCCATCAGCGCGGCGATGGCCTGCCGCATCGCGGCCGGATCCTGGGCGCGCCGTTGCTCCGGTACGTGTCCGGGCGCGGTGGCGGGCCCGGCGGCCGAGCGCACGTGCCGGGCGTGGATCGCTCCGCCCGGTGTCTCCGGCGCGAGCATGGTGAGGTCGACGTCGAGTTCGTGGGCCAGCCGCCGGGCATAGGGCGATACGCGGGCTCGCTCCGTCGTGGTGCGAGCGGGAGCGGCCAGCGCGTGGGCGACGTCGGCGTGGGTGATCCGGCCGTCGCGGCCGGTGCCGTGCAGCCGGGTGAGGTCGACGCCTTCGCGCGCGGCGAAGACACGCGCGGGCGGGTCGGCGAGCCTGATCGTGGCGGGGATGCCCGGCCGCCGGGGCTGGGAGTGTCCCCCGGCGGCCGGGCGGGGCTCGCCTGCCGCGGGCGGTGAGCCCTGCGGTGGCGGCGTCTTCGCCGACGGCGTCCGTGGTGACGTGCCGTCGATCATGGCCAGCGGGGTGCCGACCGGAACCTTGGTACCGACGGGGACCAGGAGTTCACCGACGGTCCCGGTGGTGAAGCATTCGACCTCGATCGCCGCCTTGGCGGTGTCCACGACGGCGACGACGTCGCCTTTGCGCACGGTGTCGCCGGGCCGCACGAGCCATTCGAGTACGGTGCCTTCGGTCATGTCCGCACCCAGCGCGGGCATCAGGAACTCGGCCATCTCAGGCCACCGTCCGGCGAGCCGCCGCGACGACGTCGGCAGGTTGGGGAAGCGCTGCCTGTTCGAGTTGCTGGGCATACGGGATCGGCACCTCCGCGGTGCACACCCGCTCGATCGGCGCGTCCAGTTCGTAGAAGGCCTTCTCCGCGACGCAGGCGGCGATCTCGGCCGAGAGGCTGCCGCTGCGCCAGCCCTCGTCGACCACGACGAGCCGATGGGTCCGGGACACCGAGCCGAGCACCGTGTCCTCGTCCAAGGGCCGCAACGTCCGCAGATCGACGACTTCGGCGTCGACGCCGTCGCGGCCGAGTTCTTCGGCGGCGGTGAGCGCGGTGCCCAGGGTGCCGCCGTAGGCGACGAGGGTGACGTCGGTGCCGGAGCGGCGGATCGCCGCGCGGTCGATGTCGACCGGCCCGGCTTCCGGGGCGAGTTCGCCGGAGACGTTGTACAGCGCGCCGTGCTCGAACAGCAGCACGGGATCGGGGTCGGCCACCGCGGTCTGGAGCATCCCGCGGGCGTCCTCCAGCGTGGCGGGAGTGATGATCCGCAGCCCGGGGATGTGCGCGTACCAGCCTTCGAGGCTGTGCGAATGCTGGGCGGCGAGCTGGCGCCCGGCGCCGGTCGTCATCCGGATCACCAGTGGCACGTTGAGCCGGCCACCGGACATGTGCAGGATGGTGGCGGCGTTGTTGAGGATCTGGTCCAGCGCGAGCAGGCTGAAGTTGACCGTCATGATCTCGACGATCGGCCGCAGCCCGCCGAGCGCCGCGCCGATCCCGGCTCCGACGAAGGCGGACTCCGAAAGCGGGGTGTCCCGGATCCGGCGCGGGCCGAACTCCTCCAGCAGCCCGAGGCTGACCGCGAAGCAGCCGCCGTACGCGCCGACGTCCTCACCCATCAGGAAGGTGCGTTCGTCCTCGCGCAGTACGTCGCGCAAGCCTTCGCGCAGAGCTTCTCGGTATGTGGTCATGATCGCTCCGAGTAGACGAACCTGGTGAGGTCTTCGACGGGCTCGAGCGGGCCGGACTCGGCGGTCGCGACGGCGGTGTCGAGCTCTTCGTCCACTTCGGACTCAAGTGCCGTGATCGCGTCGTCGTCGAGCCCGTCCTCCTCTCGCATCGTCGTGATCAAGCGGGGGATGGGATCGAGGTCCTTCCAGTGTTCCACTTCGGACTTGTCACGGTAGCGGTCCGGGTCGTACATCGAATGGGCGCGGAACCGGTAGGTACGCAGTTCCAGGAAGCAGGGCCCGGCCCCGTTCCGGACGGATTCGACGGCCCGGTCGGCGGCTTCGGTGACGGCGAGCACGTCCATCCCGTCCACCTGCACGGCCGTCATACCGTAGGACGCCGCGCGCGCGGAGAGGTCGGTCTCGGCCTGTGCGCGGTCGATGCGGGTCCCCATGGCGTAGAGGTTGTTCTCGCAGCAGAACAGCACCGGCAGCCGCCAGAGCGCCGCGAGGTTGAGGCATTCGTGGAACTCTCCCTCGGCCACCGCGCCGTCCCCGAACAGGCACACGGTGACCCGGCGCCGCCCGGCCATCTCGTCGGCGAGCGCGAGTCCCGTCGCCACCGGCAAGCCACCGCCGACGATGGCGTTGCCGCCGTAGAAGCGGCGGTCGGCGTCGAACAGGTGCATCGACCCGCCCCGGCCGCGGCTGCACCCCGTGGTGCGGCCGTACATCTCGGCGAGCACCGCGTCCATCGGCAGGCCGCGGGCGAGTGCGTGGCCGTGCTCGCGGTAGGTCGAGACCACCGCGTCCTCCGGCGTCAGTGCCTGCAGCACGCCGGTGGCGACCGCCTCCTCGCCGATGTAGAGGTGCATGAACCCGCGGATCCGCGCGGCGCTGTACAACTCGACACAGCGCTCCTCGAACCGGCGGATCCGCAGCATCTGCCGCAGCAGTTCGGTCCGCTGCTTGGTGCGGGTGATCGGTTCGCTGGCTTCGCTCATGCCGAACCCTCCAATGTGGACAAATCGCCTTCGGGCAGGCCCAGTTCCCTCGCCTTGAGCAATCTGCGCATGACCTTGCCGCTGCGGGTGTGCGGCAGCCGCTGATCGAAGACGATCTCCTTCGGTGCCACCGCCCCCAGCGCACGGCGGCCGAACGCCAGCAGGTCGAGCCGCAGCTCGTCGTTCGGTTCGTGGCCGGGCCGCAGTGACACGAACGCCTTGACCAGCTCGCCGGCGACCGGGTCGGGCTTGCCGATCACCCCGGCCTCCGCGACGGCCGGATGTGCCAGCAGCGCGCTTTCGACCTCGAACGGCCCGACGAGGTGCCCGGCGGACTTGATGACGTCGTCGGCCCGGCCGACGAACCAGTAGTAGCCGTCGGCGTCCCGGCGGGCGACGTCTCCCGTGAGGTACCAGCCGTCGGCGAACGCGGCGGCGTAGCGTTCCGGATCTCCCCAGTAGGTTCGGAACATCGACGGCCAGCCGGGCCTCAGCGCCAGTTCGCCCTCGGCCCCGGGGGCGGTGACTTCGTGCACCTTCCCCTCGATGACGCGGGCGCGGCCGTCCTCGCCGCGTTCGAGCAGTCCCGCCTCGACGCCGGGTAGCGGGCGGCCCATGGAGCCCGGCCGGATCTCCTCGGCGGCGAGGTTGGCGATCATGATCGCCCCGGTCTCGGTCTGCCACCAGTTGTCGTGCACGGGAAGCCCCAGCTTCCGCTCGCCCCACACCACGACCTCGGGGTTCAGCGGTTCGCCGACGCTGGCCACGAACCGCAGTGCGGACAGATCGGCGCCGGGCTCCCGGTCGTCGCGCATCAGCATCCGCAGCGCGGTCGGCGCGGTGTACCAGACGGTGACGTGCTGCTCGGCGAGCACGCGGTACCAGCGCCGGGCGTCGAAGTCGCCCTCGTCGCTGATCAGCGTGACGCCGAGGGTCAGCGGCGCGAGGACGCCGTAGGACATCCCGGTCACCCAGCCCGGATCCGCGGTGCACCAGAACACGTCCTCGGCGCGCAGGTCCAGTGCGTAGCGGGCGGTGACGTGGTGGGCCAGCACGGCCTCGTGGACGTGTAGCGCGCCCTTCGGGGTACCGGTGGTACCGCTGGTGAAATGCAGCAGTGCGGGGTCGTCCGGTGCGGTCACGGCGATCTCGAACGTGGGGTCGGCGGCGGCGAGTGCCGGAGCGAGCGCGATCGTGCCGGGCTCCTCGCCGTCGCCGGTCAGCAGCACGTGCCGCAGGGACGGCAGCGCCGCCCGGATGGCGCGGATTTTCCGGCGGTAGAGCGCGGGTGTGGTGACCAGGACGGTGCCTTCACCGAGATTCAGGCGCTGCCGGATCGGTTCGGGCCCGAACGCCGAGAACAGCGGGGACAGGACGCAGCCCGCCTTGAGCGTCCCCAACGTCGCGACGTACAGGTCGGGGACCCGGCCGAGGAGGGTGAAAACCCGGTCCCCGGTGCGCACTCCGAGACCGCGCAGCAGGTTGGCGAATCGGTTCGTCCGCTCGGACAGCTCGGCGTAGGTCAGCTCATGCGTCCGGTCCCCACGATCCACCCAGCGCAACGCGGTCTTCGCGGCATGGGGGCCGATGGCGTGCCGGTCGACGGCTTCGTACGCGATGTTGAGCCCACCGCCGGGCAGACCGGACAGGAGCGAGCGGGCGGCGGTCCAGCTGAACTCCCGCCGGGCACGGGCGTAGTCGGTCACGTTCGCGTGAGCACGGACGGCACCGGGCTTGGTGATTGGCTGCCAGGTCATCGCCGCCTCGCCGCGTTCAGGACGGGGCGGACGGCGAGCGCGTCGTCCCCCTCGCGGGCGACAGGGACGCCGCCGCGCGGCAGGTCGCGGAACCGCATGTCCACTCCTCCGAAGGTCTGAAGTCCTTTGTGGATGGTCGAGGCCGTTCGGTGCGCCTTTCCTGGGACAGCATCGCCGCGCCGGCCCGGCCCGGCGAGGGTCGTTGGTCCCCGGGACCGGTGCCCTCCGGCCCCGGCGGCGGCCGGTGGCCGGGAGTTCACTGGCGGGGCAGCGCTACCGCCAATCTGGAGGCCGTCATGACGCACCGTCCCCAGCTGAGTGAGCTCGGGCTGAACGCCGGCAAGAAGACCAGGCTCCACCGGATCCTGCACGAGCACGGGCTCCGGAACGGGACGGCGTTCTTCCTGCCGTACGACCAGGGGCTCGAGCACGGCCCGCGCGACTTCTTCGCGAATCCGGCGGCTGGTGATCCGCGGTACGTCGTCAAACTCGCGATCGAAGGCGGGTTCAACGGGATCGCGATCCAGATCGGCTTGGCCGAGAAGTTCTATTGGGATTACGCGGGCGAAGTCCCGTTGGTGCTGAAACTGAACGGAAAGACCGAAATCCCGTCCGACAGCGAGGCGCTTTCCCCGCTGCACGGCAACGTCGAGGAGGCTGTGCGGCTCGGCGCGGACGCTGTCGGTTACACCCTCTATGTCGGGACTCCGGCGCAGGAGCGCGATTTCGCGCAGTACCGGCAGGTGCGGGCGGATGCCCGGCGCCTGGGGATGCCGCTGATCGTGTGGGCGTACCCGCGTGGTTCCGCGGTCGAGGCGAAGGGCGGCCGGGATTCGTTCTACGCCGTCGACTACGCGGCACGGACGGCGGCCGAGCTTGGCGCCGACGTCGTGAAGGTGAACTTCCCTCATCCGGAGAAGACCGCCGGTGTGCCGGAGCGCTACACCGGTGAGTTCACCAGCCAGCAGGCGATCGACGCGGTCGTGCGGTCCGCGGGCCGGACGCTGCTGCTGGTCTCGGGCGGGGGCAAGGCGGGGGACGAGGCGATGCTGGAGAAAGCACGCGAATCGATGGAGGCCGGCGCGACCGGGCTGATCTTCGGCCGCAACGTCTGGCAGCGTGAACACGACGAGTCCCTGCGTTTCGTCTCCGCGCTGCGGGAAATCCTCGCCAAGTACCCGAGCGCGAAATGAGCAGGCCCGTGCTCGGATTCCGGAAAAGGCAGACAATGCTCGCGAGAAGTTCCGGTTCCTTGGTGTTGCTGGCGAGTAGCGTACTCGGCCTGAATTTCCTCGCTCTGCCGACGGCCGAGGCCGCCGCGGTACCTTCCGCCGAGTACGTTCCCCTTCACCTGACGCCGATGCCCGGCGACTCGGGAACCTACGCCAATGCCGTGAACGACGCGGGGACGGTGGTGGGACAGTCCGGCCGGCGCCCGGTCCGCTGGGACCGGGATGACCGCGTATCGGCCCTTCCGCTCCCTCGCGGGTACACGGGAGGCTCACCCACGAGTGTCAACGATTCCGGCGAGATAGGCGGAAACGTCTACCTCGGGGACTGGGAATCGCTGCACCCTGTCCGATGGAATCGCGCGGGGCGCGTCGAGGAACTGCCCCTGCCGCCGGGCGCGATATCGAGTGCCGGTGCGGTGATCAACGCGCGCGGGTCGGTCATGGGCAACGCCATGACCCCGGACTACCGTTATCACGCGGCGCGCTGGGACGCGCGCGGACGGCTTGTCACGCTGGAGGCGCTGGACGGCGGAGAGTCGCAAGCCGTGGCTATCAACGACCGCGATGAGATGGCCGGGATCGCGCGCGACACCTCCGGCTACCTCGTCGGCGTGAAATGGAGCGCGGATGGCAAAATCACGAAACTGCCTCCGCCGGAGGGCTACTACCCGCTGAGTGTGAACAATCGTGGATCGATCCTGGGGACCACGATCGTGTGGGATCGGCGCGGGCACGTGACCCGGCTGGGTACCGATCCCTCGCTCCAGGGTGCCTCCGGTGCCAAACTCAACGACCACGACGAGGTGCTCGGCCAGGGCAGGGACCTGAACCAGCGTGCCCGATGCGTGCGATGGGACCGGCTGGGCCGGATAGCGGTGCTGGGGTCGCTGCCCCAAGACGCCGAGAGCCGCTGTTCCGACCTGAACAACGCGGGCATGGTGGTCGGTGAATCCAGCCGGGCCAACCCCGGAGAGCGCAATCCGCTGCCGGTCTATTGGGACCGCCGGGGAACGATCACCGCACTTCCCCTGCCGCCGGACCTGCCCGACACGTTCGAGGCACAACACGTCAGCGAACGCGGAAACGTGATCATCGGGATCGGCTACGACGGCGCGAGCAGCACCTATCGAGGAGTCGTGTGGCGACGGAGGTAGCCGGGAGATGGCGGCCGGAGCGCGGACGAGGCGCTCGCCCAGGCCGCGTTCGAAGGCTTGGTCCGCCGAGTGAGGAGAACGGAGTGTCCCAGTTGTTCCCCGTACATCGGGCGCCGCATGGCACCAAGGTCGCGATCGTCGGCGCGGGCGCGGTCGGTTCCACGATCGCCTACGCCTGCCAGATCCACGGTGTGACACATACGATCGCGCTGTACGACACCGACGCGGCCAAGGTGCGTGCCCAGGTACTCGATCTGCGGCACGGCAGCATGTTCACCCCGGCCGCCTCGATCGTCGGCGGCGACGACATCGGCGTGTGCGCGGACGCCGACGTCGTGGTGATCACGGCCGGAGCCAAACAGCGGCGCGGCCAGAGCCGGATGGCGCTCGCGGAAGCCAACGTGGCCATGGTCCGGTCGCTGGTGCCCCGGCTGCTGGCGGTGGCACCGGAGGCGATCCTGCTGCCGGTCACCAATCCGGTCGACGTCATCACCCACGCGGTGCTCACCGTCAGTGGCCTTCCGGCGCACCGCGTCGTCGGCTCGGGAACGGTGCTGGACTCCTCCCGGCTGCGCTCGCTGATCTCCGAACGCGCCGGGGTCGGTGTGCCCAGCGTGCGTGCCTACATCGCCGGTGAGCACGGCGACAGCTCGGTGCCGCTGTGGTCGGGAGCGTTCATCGGCTCGGTGCCGGTGGCCGACTGGGTGGTCGATGGCACGCAGGTCTTCACCCCCGCGGTCCGGGACGACATCGCCAGGACTGTGGTCAACGCCGCGTACGAGGTGATCGCGGGCAAGGGCGCCACCAACTACGCCGTCGGGCTGGCGGTGGCCTACGTGCTCGACGCGATGATCGGCGACCAGCGGCTGATCCTGCCGGTCAGCAGCCTGGTCCGCGACTTCCCCGGCATCGGCGGGGTGTGCATGTCCCTGCCCCGGCTGGTGGGCAGGGACGGTGCGGGAGCGGCCGAGCCCGCGGCGCTCTCCGGTGACGAACTCGCCCGGTTGCGCGCCTCGGCCGAGCAGATCGGCAAGGTCTGCCGCGAACTGCACCTGTGAGCCTGCCGGGCACGGCTCGACGGAATCACGGATCGGTGGTCACCGACGCCGCGCGGGCACCCGGCGTCCGTCCACTGTGGTGAGTGCCGCGTCGGGTGGCCGTCAGGGGAGGACGGCCACCCCTTCCCCGGCGGGGGGCGGGGAGCGGTACCCGGGGAAGGTCCAGCGGTGCGGCGGCCCTGGACTGTCTTCAGGATGCCGCGGTGGGTTGTTCACGCACAGGGCCGAAAGGCTCGTCCTCGGGTGACGAAGGTTCTGGTGTGCGCCGGACGGGTTCGCCGACGGACGTAGGGCAAGGCCGGGTGGTTACTTTGGTCCTCGGAGGAGGATCAAAGGTCTCTGGGCGGGGTGAACCCGGTACGGGTCTGATGAGGGCAGCCGTTCTCACCGAGGGAGACCGATGTCCAGATCGAAACCCGCCCGGCCGTCCGCGCCCGCCGGGCGCCGAGCGTGGTCGCTCGGCCTGCCGTCCGCGACCGGACTTGTCGTCGGCAGCGTCATCGGCACCGGGGTTTTCACCATGCCCGCCGTGCTGGCGGGCGCGGGGACCAGCTCACTGGTGGTGCTGTCCGTCATCGCCGCCGGTGCGGCCCTGCTCGCTGTCCTTTTCGGACAGTTGACGCGGCGGGTGCCGGACGCCGACGGCGGTCTCTACGCCTACGCACGGAACGAGTTCGGTGATTTCGCCGGGTATCTCACGGGCTGGTGCTACTGGGTTTCGGCGTGGGTCGGCAACGCCGCGATCGTGTCCTCGTGGGTGCTCTACGTCGATTCCCTGCTGGGGATCGACAATCCGGCCGGCTGGACCAACTGGGGGATAGCGCTGCTCGGCTTGTGGGTTCCGGCACTGGTGAACCTGAGCGGTGTCCGGCAGATTGCCTGGTTCGAGAACCTGACCGTGGCGGTGAAGTTCCTGCCACTGCTGCTGGTGGCCGTGGTCGGCTGGTTCTTCGTTTCGAACGCCAACTTCGGCGCATTCAACGCCTCGGGCGGCAGCCTTTACAGTGCCATCGGCATCACGGCGGGTGTCGCGCTGTTCGCCTTCATCGGCGTCGAGGTGGCCGCCGTCACCGCGAAGCGGGTACGGGATCCCGGTCGCAACGTCGGCCGTGCCTCCCTGCTGGGGACCGCGGCGAGCGCGATCCTGTACGTGGCGGTGTCGGCGGCGGTGATGGGCCTGGTCCCGCACGACGTCCTGGTGAACACCGGAACCCCGTTCGTCCCGGCCGTCGAGGCGATCTTCCCGCACGCGGCCTGGGCGGGGAAACTCGTGGCCGCGCTCGCGGTGGTCTCCGGTATCGGCGCGCTCAACGGCTGGACGCTGGTCACCGCCGAGGTTTCGCGGGCCGCGGCGAACGACGGCCTGTTCCCGCGCTTCTTCACCTGGGCCGATCGCAAGGACACCGCGTGGCTCGGTGTCCTCGTCGCGGCGGCGCTGCCGTCGCTGCTGATGCTGTGGCGGTACACCGCGACCTCGGGGCTGGCCGTTTTCACGTTCCTGGTCAATCTTTCCGTGGTGACCATCGCCGTCCCGTACTTGTTCTCGGCCTGTGCCCAGCTGTCCTACCTGGTGTCCCGGCGCCGACGGGTGCGGGGATGGTTGCTGGTCCGCGATCTGCTGGTCACCGGTGTGAGCGTCCTGTTCTCGCTGTGGGTGACCTTCGCGGCCGGCTACGCCGCCGTGTACCAGGCGATGTTCCTGATGCTGCTCGGCCTGGTGCTCTACGCCTTCGTCAAGGCGCGCCGGGAGCGGCGCCACGAGGCCGGGGACGGCGCCACCGGGCCGGGTGAGCAGTGGCCGCGAGCGGCATGACCGGCGACGGATCGACGAGGAACGGAGTGTCCGTGATGGGATTCGGTGTGGCGTCCGAGGTGGGCCGCCTGAGACAGGTCGTCCTGCACCGGCCGGGTACCGAGCTGGCCAGGCTCACCCCGCGCAATGTCCGCGAGCTGCTGTTCGACGACGTGATGTGGGCGACGAAAGCCAAGGAGGAGCACGACGTTTTCGCCGAAGCGTTGCGTGAGCGGGGTGTGCGCGTGCACTACTTCGGGCAATTGCTCGCGGAAACGCTCGACACCGACGCGGGCAGGGCGTTCGTGCTCGACCGGGTCTGCGCTCCGGACATCGTCGGTCCCGCGCTGGTCGGGCCGTTGCGGGGACTGTTCGGCGACCTGGACGGCACCGGCCTCGCCGCCGCGCTGATCGGTGGCGTGCTGAAGGCCGACCTGCGTCCACTGCGAGCGGAAAGCCTGAAATGGCACACGCTGCGGGCCGACGACTTCCTGCTGCCCCCGCTGCCCAATCACCTCTTCCCGCGCGACAACTCCTGCTGGATCTACGACGGCGTGTCGATCAATCCCATGGCGAAACCCGCGCGGCAGCGGGAAACCCTGCACGCGCGGGCCATCTACCGCTACCACCCGTTGTTCGCCGAGGGCCGGTTCACCGCGTATTACGGCGATGACGACGACGAGCACTTCCCGGCCACCATCGAGGGCGGCGACGTGCACGTCCTCGGCGGTGGTGCCGCGCTGATCGGCATGGGTGAGCGGACCACGCCGATGGCGGTGGAAATCCTTGCCCGCGCGTTGTTCTCGAGTGGCCAGGCCCATACGGTCGTCGCCGTCGAACTTCCGCGCTCCCACGCGATGATGCATCTGGACACGCTCATGACGATGGTCGACAAGGCCACGTTCGTCCTCTACCCCTACTTCGACCGGAATCTGCGGTCCTGGACCGTGACTCCCGGCGAGGAGACCGGCACGGTCGACGTCCGGCAGAACCGCGGCCTGTGGGAAACCCTCGCCGCGACGCTCCGGGTCGGAGAAGTGACCGTGCTGTCGACCGACGAAGACGTCCGCGCCGCCGAGCGGGAGCAGTGGGACGACGGCAACAACTACCTCGCCGTGTCGCCGGGCGTGGTGGTCGGCTACGACCGCAACGTCGCCACCAACACGATGCTGCGCAAGCACGGTATCGAGGTGATCACCGTGCCCGGCGGGGAACTCGGCAGGGGACGGGGCGGACCACGGTGCATGAGCTGTCCCATCGAACGCGACCCGGCCTGACCACTGTCACCGAAGCCCAGGAGAAGCCCATGGACCTGCGCGGACGCAATCTGCTCAAGGAAACCGATCTCACCCGCGAAGAGTTCCTCCATCTGGTGGAGTTCGCCGCGGAACTGCGCCGGGAGAAGCGCTCCGGCGCGCGGCCGCGGCGGCTCGACGGCCGCAACATCGCCCTGGTCTTCGAGAAGAGCTCGACCCGGACCCGGTCGGGATTCGAGGTCGCCGCACACGACGAAGGCGCCCACATCACCTATCTCGGGCCCGAGGAATCCCATATCGGGCACAAGGAGTCGGTCAAGGACACCGCGCGTGTGCTGGGACGCATGTTCGACGGGATCGAGTTCCGTGGTTCGGACCACGAAGCCGTCGAGACACTGGGCGCGTACGCCGGTGTCCCGGTGTGGAACGGCCTCACCGACGCCTGGCACCCGACACAGATGCTCGCCGACGTCCTCACGATGCGCGATCACTCGGCCGCACCACTGGACGAGGTGGCCTACTGCTACCTCGGCGACGGCCGCAACAACGTCGCCAACTCGCTGCTGGTCACCGGCGCGCTGCTGGGCATGGACGTCCGGATCTGCGCGCCACGGGACCTGTGGCCCGCCGGGACGGTCCGGGACCTCGCCGCGTCGCTCGCCCACGATTCCGGGGCGCGGATGCTGGTGACCGACGACGTCGCCGAGGCGGTGCGGGATGCGGATTTCGTCTACACCGACGTGTGGTTGTCGATGGGCGAGCCCGAGGAGACCTGGGGACGTCGCATCGAGCAGTTGCTGCCGTACCAGGTGAACGCGAAACTCCTGGGAGCCACGGGAAATCCCGCCGTCAAGTTCCTGCACTGCCTGCCCGCCCTGCACAACCGGGACACCGCGATCGGGCAGCGGATCGGCGAACGGTACGGGCTCGACGCCCTGGAGGTGACCGAGGAGGTCTTCGAGTCTCCGGCGTCGATCGTGTTCGACCAGGCGGAAAACCGGATGCACACGATCAAGGCCGTCATGGTCGCCACGGTCGCGTCATGAGGATCGTCGTCGCGCTGGGCGGGAACGCCTTGCTGAAACGGGGCGAAGCACCGGAATCCGAGATCCAGGAAAAGCATGTCATGGCCGCGGCCGAGGCGCTGGCCCCGCTCACGCGCGAGCACCAGCTGATCATCACCCACGGCAACGGTCCTCAGGTCGGCCTTCTCGCAGTGGAGAACGAGGACGATCCGGTGCTGGATCACCCTTACCCGTTGGACGTACTGGGCGCTCAGACCCAGGGCATGATCGGCTATTGGCTGGTGAACGCCCTCCGTGCCGCCGCTGGGCTCAGCGCGGTCTGCGTGCTGACGCGTACCCGGGTGCGCGCCGACGATCCCGCGTTCGCCCGGCCGACGAAGTTCGTGGGTTCCGGTTACGACGAGCCGATCGCGCGGGATCTCGCCGCGCGGCGGGGATGGCGGGTCGCGCGGGACGGCACCGCTTGGCGTCGCGTGGTTCCCTCGCCCGAACCGGCGGGTTTGGTCGAGCTGCCCGTGGTGGAGCTGCTGCTCGGCGCGGGACTCACGGTGGTGTGCGCCGGGGGCGGGGGCATTCCCGTCGTCGAGGACGGACACAGCGGCCTGCACGGCGTGGAAGCGGTGGTGGACAAGGACTTCACGGCGGCGTTGCTGGCGCGGGAGACCGGTGCGGACGCCTTGCTGCTGCTGACCGACGTCGATGCCGTCCACGAGGATTTCGGTACACCGCGGGCCCGTCCGATCCACCGGATCACCAGCGCGCGGTTGCGGTCACGGACGTTCCCCGCCGGGTCGATGGGCCCGAAGGTGACGGCGGCGTGCCGGTTCGTCGACGGTGGCGGGCGGTTCGCGGGAATCGGCCGTCTCGAAGACGCGGCAGAGCTGGTGGCGGGCACCGCCGGGACCATCGTGCGGGCGTGAGGTCGTCGCGTGCCCCGCCGCCAGGGGCAGTTCGGCTCTAGTGGCGCGTCGCCGCGTTCCGGCACCGTCGAAAGACGGCGAAGGTTTCGTGGCCCCGCTTGGCATCTAGGAAATCCCAGTGGAAGGGGTAGCTCATGGCGCGTTTGCTCCGGTCTGCCGGTGCGGTGTTGTCGGCGGCCGCACTCTGTCTCGCCGCTTCGGCGGGCCCCGTGTCCGGCGAACAGCTGCGGCCGGAGGTGCCGCCGTCCCCGGCCGAGCGCACGGAGAAGCCGGTCACCCCGACTTCCGGCTCCACGACGAGTCCTCCGCCATCGGTGACCAGAACGGCAGCGCCTTCGTCGAGCACGTCTCCTCCGACAATGCCTTCCCCCACAACGACTTCTCGCTCCGCCAAGGCGGAGCCGCCCTCGTCCGGACCGAGCGGTACAACGTCTCACCTCCCGCGGCGGACCGCGGCCGCGCAGGAGAAACCGGACCTGCGGCTGGCGGTGTGGTTCGACAAACCTTCGTACCTCGGCCACGAGCCGATCACCGTGCACGCGGTCGTCACCAACGTGGGCACCGTGGTGGTGAGCGAGGCCGACGTGGTCTCCACCGGGAACCTGTCGAGCCAGATGTGGACGCCGCTGTTCCCGCCGACCGGCGGCCGGCTCGAGCCGGGGCAGACCGTGGAGAGCAGGAACACCGGTTTGGTGACGACCCCGGCCGGGCCGTTGACCATCACCGTGACGGTCCGGCTGGCCGGCGAGGCCCAGGACGCGAATCCGGCGGACAACACCGTCACCGCGTCGGTCCCGGTCACCTTCGTCCGCGGCGGCTACCACGGAACGGTCTACGGTGACCGCAACGGAAACCACGTGATGGATCCGGGCGAGGCATTGGCCGGAATCCGGGTCGGTACCTCGGGAGGTAATCCGAACGTCGTCCGGAGCACCGTCACCGACGCGGACGGGCGGTTCGCGTTCCCCGACTTGCCGGCGGGCGGTTACTGGATGTGGTTCGACAGCACCGAGTGGTCGCTGGCGCATCCGAGCGTCGAGGTGACCGGTGCCGACGAGCCCGGCGTGCTGGTCCGTGGGGAGCCGTTGCTCAGGGCCTGGCTGGCCGAGTCGGCGGCATTCACGAGGCCGGCGTACCGCGTGAACGACATCGCGCACCTGGCGATGAAATTGACCAACAACGGTACGGCGCTGTTCACGGGACTGACCGCGGACTGCTGGACGAGCGGGGCGGGGCGTATCGATGCCGGAGAGCTGGCCGCGGGCGGGCCGGGCGTCGCGGTGCCCGCCGGTACGACGCGGACGGTGGACATGACGGTCCGGGTCACGGATGACGCGGCCGCGGTGGGGCACCTACGGGTGTGGTGCACGATCCACGGGCCGTCGAACGTCAACTGGTCGGACCTCATCACCGCGACAGCGCGGATTCCCGGGGGTGTGGCGCCCCGGGCCATGGGCGGCCTGGCGCGCTTCCGCTACAAACCCCAGCTCGGCCTTCCGGTCGGCGATCCCCTGCCCGGTGTGAAGGTGTACCTGCGCAACCAGGTCACGGGGAAGGTCGTCGCGCGTGCGGTGACCGAAGCCAACGGCAGCTTCACGTTCTACAACCTGCCCGCCGATCTGTACGACTTCGGCATCGTCGGGCCGTGGCGGCTGGTCTATTCCGAGCCGGAGTTCATCGCACGGGACGGGGAGACCGAACCGGACCGGAGCCTGCCCTGCCATCGGTGCTACTACGTCGTCCCCGGTCCGGAGCAACCCGACCCGGACCCCGTGACCCAGCCCGGCGGCGATGTCCCGGAAGGGCCCCCGGCAGCCGGGTCGCCGCAGCCGGTGGCCGCGCGACCGACCGGACCGGTCAGGACGGGAGACCTGGCCACGACCGGGTTCGAGGTGACGTGGCTGGCCCTGGGCGGGCTGCTCACACTGGCCGTCGGTGCGGGGCTGGTCCTCGGTGCGGCACGGCGGCGGTGGCGGTAGCCAGTATGTCCGAAGTAGACAGACGCGAGGAGGGCCCTGGTTCGGTGCTCGCGACGCGAACTCCGCGGCGTATGGCCCACTGGTGGGCACGGTATCACCGGTGGATGTACCGGGGCGGCCGCCCGAACCGGTGGGCGCGGTGGCAGAACCGGCTCTCCGCCACGCTGTTCGCGGCCAGGCCCGGTGGACGGGGCCGGTTGGTGACACTGGAGGTGCCGGGACGCCGCACCAGCCGTGTCGTTGCGTTCCCCTTGGTCGTCGCGGACTACGAGGGCGAACGTTACCTCGTGGCCATGCTCGGCGAGCGCACGAACTGGGTGCGTAACGTCCGCGCGGCGGACGGCCGGGCCGTGTTGCGACGCGGCCGCCGCGAGGCCGTGCGCCTGTGCGAAGTCGATCCCGGTGTGCGGGCACCCATTCTGCGCCGGTACTTGGCCGTCGCGCCGGGTGCCCGCCCGCACGTGCCGGTGGACCGGCGTGCCCCGCTTGCCGAGTTCGAGCACATCGCGGCACGGATTCCCGTCTTCCGTGTCATTCCGTATTTCACGTCCGCCGGGCGATGAAACACCGTCGGCGCGGATAGTTCCTTTCGGTATAGGTATTGACAGACCATTGCGGGGGGGTGTGGGGGGGGGCGCGGGGCTGCTGGGGGAGGCGGGCAGCGGGAGTTCGTGGGCGGGTTTCGCCGACGTGTGGGGGGGGGCGCCCCCCCCCCACGACGGTGACGTCCGACCGAGCCCGCCAAGATCGGCTCAGAGCGCCTGCATCAT
>NZ_JBHYIK010000021.1:0-49120 GCF_042739735.1 Amycolatopsis sp. NPDC059027
GGAGATCCGCCGCATCCGCGACGCCTACCCGGAGACCAAACGCCACAAGGCCACCGACGTCCCCGGCATCGCCTCCAACGACATCGGCATCATCAACGCGGCGCCGCGGCCGAGCCTGCAGCGCCTGGTGCTGATCAAGCGGATCCTCGACCGGGTGCTCGGCCGTACCCGGTTCTCGCTCGGCGCGATCCCGAACGACGAGGCCCACTGGTGGCACATCGCGCAGTTCGACACCGCCGTGGTCACGGATGCGAACCAGGAGGGCGTGCGGGTCCGCTCCTACGACAAGGCGAAGATGATCGACCTCGCCCGCCGGAGCGCCAAGGTCATCAACCGGCTCCGCAAGGAAGGCGCCGCTGTCCAGGAGCAGTACAAGCGCGCCATGCCCGAGCTGACCTCGCGCGACAACTGGACCCGTCTCTACGGGCTCTGAGCCAAGGCCGCAGTCACGCCGCAGGCCACCGTCGAGGGACTCCGCGTCCCCCGGAGGTGGCCTTCGGCGCGTCCGGGGAACCCAGGCCGCGCGGCGAAATCAGCTGTGCAGGCCGAACACGGTGGATTTGCGGTTGAGGTCGTCGATGTAGGCCGCCGCGACATGGGCGAAGTTGATCGCCACGGTCGAGCCGTCCTTGGTGCGCACGGTGGTCACCGTGCCTTCCTTGACGAGGCCAGTCAGTTTTTCTTCCAGAGTCCCGGAATCCTCCTGTTTGAGGGCGAACAGGAGTGGTTCGCCACCGGTGGCCAGATGCAGCACGAGCGCGGGTTTGGGTTCTGCCATACGTCCATCGCACCAGCGCGTGATCACCCCGGCAAGGCGGTTCGCGCAGAGCTGAGTGGTCCCGGCGTCCGGCTGCGGTGCCCGGGCGGCGTGGTCTACCGTTTCCCCGAGAACCGGACAGATCCGCAGGGGGCAAAGGCGATGCCGCATTCGTTCTCGCTGTCGCTGGCAGCGGTGGACATCCTGACCGAGCTCCACGATCTCGGCAGGGCACCCATCCCGTTCCAGGTGCCCCACGTCGGGACGACGGTCGAGCAGCGGGCGATGATCCGCGAGGCGGTGCTGCGTGATCTCGACGGCCGCGGCATGCTCCAGCGGGGCAGGCTGGACGCCGACATCGAACTGGCGCTGACGACGTTCGTCCGCGGTGACCTCGCCATCACCGCCGCCGCCCAGCTCGACGACCGTCAGCTGTTCGCCAGGGTCGCCTCGAACGGGCGATTCGCGGTGCTGGTCCGCCAGGACGAGAACCTGCTGGTGTTCGAGGAGACCAGGCCGACCGGCATCGTGGCCGCGATCGTCGACCTGCTGCCGCTGACCCCGGCCGCGCCCGGACAGTCGGTGACCATCGCCCGTCCCGCGCCGCAGCCGCAGCGCACGCAGCGTCAGGACGACGGTTACGATCCGTTCGCGGGCGTGAACGCTCCGCGGTCGCAGTCCGGTGGGTCCCAGCTGCGCATGGTCGAGCGGATCTTCGAGAAGCCGAAGAAGCGGATCGGCCAGTTCACCGCCTACGTCCGGGGTGGCAACGGCAAGGACACCAGCCTGCCGTCGCTGGCCTGGTTCGACACCGAGGCCGGCCGCTACCTGATGACCAGCAACGACGCAGCCGACGGCCAGCGGTGGCTCACCTACGCGCCCGCCGACAACGCGCGGATCGCCCAGCAGCTCTACACCCAGCTCGAGGGTCATCTCTGAGTCGCGGGAACCGGCCGTCGCCCGGTCGCGTCGTAGTGCACGGCGACTGAGCGGTGCTCAGGTGAATCGGACGAAAGCCCGTTGCACAGTGTGCCCGGCTAGTAGACTGCGGGGCGCAGACGCATGGGCGAGGATATGGGGCGGCGATGAGTTTCCAGGCTGATTCGGGCGGCGGGACGGTCGGCCAGGGGGTCATGGCCGCGGCATCGGCCGCGTTCACCGCCGGCGGGATGAACATGCAGGCCGTCAAGGCCGTCACCGACGAGACGCAGAAGCTCGTCAACGCGGCCAAGAGCGGCGGGTTCAAGATCACCGCCGCCGGGGTCGAGCCGCTGCGCAAGGCGCTGAACGAGATGGCCACCAAGCTCGACAGCCTCAAGGGCAAGACGCAGGTGCTGTCCCAGGCACCGCAGCTCGGCAGTCACCCGTACGGGCACACCGTCGCCGCGCACGACCAGAAGGGCGCTGCCGAGGCCACCGGGTCGGCCCAGCAGGTGCTGCAGCAGTTCAGTTCGGTGCTCAAGCAGGCCGACGAGGCGCTGGCCAGGGCCGCCGGTCTCTACAAGGAGACCGAGCAGCGCGCCGCGGACCTCTCCAAGTCCGTCAAGACCCTCGAGGCCTGAGGCCGATGCGGAACCTGCTCCTGCGCTCCGCAATCGCGCTGACCGCGGGCGCGTTCGTGCTCGCGGGCTGCTCCAGCCAGCAGTCCGGCACCGCCTCTCCGGCGGGTACGGCGTCCGACGGGCCTTCGTCACCTCCGGCGTCGGCGAGCGGCGCTCCTGGCGGCAGCACGGCCTCACTCGACCCGTGCACGCTGGTCAGCGGCTCGGATCTCAGTACCTACGGCACCTTCGACGGGCCGGCGAAGCAGGACGTCGGCGCGGGCGCGCGGGACTGTCAGCTCGTGCGCCAGCGGGCGAACGCCTCGGATGACACGCTGACCGTCGACATCACGGTGCGTGACAACGCCGGGCTGGACGCGCTGCCGGACAACGGCGGCGGCAAGAAGCCCGGAACCATGACGAGCGGCCGCAAGGCCGTCCAGGCGCCGCAGCCGCCGGAGGGCTGCGTGCTCGCGCTCGCGGTCGGCACCGGCTCGCGGGTCGACGTCTCGATCGTGTCCGCTGATTCGGCCAAGGCCTGCGACATCGCCTCGAAGGTCGCCGACGTCGTCGAACCCAAGCTTCCCAAGGCGTAAAGGGGGACCAAGATGAGCACGCCACCGACCAAGACACCCGATCTGACGCAGCGCCAGGTCGCAGAGTTGTCCCCGGCCCAACGCGACGCCTACTTCCAGCGCAAGGCGGACGAAGGCGTCGACAAGGACAACTGGCTCTTCGGCGTCATCCAGACCTGGCTCGCCTCGGGCAAGGCGAAACAGCAGTCCACCGAGGTCGGGGACAAGAACGTCAAGGACCTCACCACCGGCCGGGACGTCGAGTACGTCAAGGGCCTGAAGCCGTCCGACGCGGACTACCTCGGGCACGAGCACACGCAGCTCAAGGGCTACCTCGACCAGAACCTCAACGTCGAGCAGGTCTCGAACGTCTCCAATGCCTACTTCGACGTGCACAAGGCCTTCGAACAGTTCGCCACGACGATGACCGAGGCGGTCAACAAGTCGAAGGGCACCTGGGAGGGCGCCGCGGCGGGGAACGCGCAGGCCTACTTCACCAGCCTCGGCAAATGGGCCGACGCCAACTCGCAGAACGCGAAGCTGGCTTCGGAAACCACGTACGACCAGGGCACCGCGGCGGCCACCGCGAAGAACAGCATGCCCAAGCCGATCCCGTTCAGCTGGGGCGACGAGTTCAAGTCGTGGATGACCTCGAACCCGTTCAACCTCGGCGACAACATCGACAAGTCGGTCCAGAAGCAGCAGGACAGCAACAAGGCGCACGAGGACGCCGCCCGCGTCATGTCGAGCTACGACAAGCAGCTCTACGAAGCCGCGTCGAAGCAGCCGGTGTTCGCCGAGCCCCCGAAGTTCAGCGTCGGCGGGGGCGGCAAGACCGAACCGTCCGACAGCGACAAGAACAAGGGCGGCGGGAACAACAACGGCAACATCAACATCCCCGGCGGCAACAACTTCAGCGGCAACACCGGTGGCGGTGGCTCCGGCGGGGGCGGCTCGTCGATCCCGGGCGGGTCGGTCAACATTCCTGGCGGCGGTTCGTCGATCCCCAGCGCGCCCGGTTCGATCACCGGTTCGGGTCACCTGCCGGTGGGCAGCGGCACGGCGCCGTCCGGCTACGTGCCGCCGAGCCCCTCGCTGCCGGCGCCGAACAACGCCAACACCGCGATGCCCATGGGGATGGGCCCGATGCCGATGGGCATGGGACCGATGGGCGGCATGGGCGGGGAGAACGAGTACAACAGCAAGGTCGGCCGTGGCGGCGGCTTCGGCCCCGGTGGTGGTTCGGGTTCCACTCCGGGCGCCGGCGCTGGTTCGGGTGCCGCCCGGCCCGGCGGCATCGGCGCGGCCGAGACCGCCGCGGGCCGCGGCATGGGGGGCCTCGGCTCCGGCGCGGGTGGTCGCGGCGGCATGGGCCCCGGCGGCATGGGCGGCGCTCGTGGTCAGCACGGGGAGGGCGACGAGGACACCGAGCACCAGCGTCCGACCTACCTCGTCGAGGGCGACCCGGACGAGGTCTTCGGTACCGACATGCGGACCGCGCCTCCGGTCATCGGCGAATAGCGTTTTCCACGAAAGCTGCCCCGTCCCGGAAAGGGGACGGGGCGGCTTTCGTGTTGCAGAGTGCGTGTTCGTCCACAGTGGACGGAACAGTGATCAGTAGCGGAAGAACTTCTCCTGCCGGCCCTGGCGGACCAGCTTCAGCCACTGCAGGAACGCTTTGGGATCCCGCTTCACGCCGACGAAGTAGAGGCCGAAGCGGATCACTTCGAGCGCGCCGATCTTGCGCATGCCCGGCTGGGAAAGCAGGTAACCCCGGTTGCGGTAGGTGTAGTAGCGCTTGACCTCGTTCTCGGGATCCTGCGCGTGGAACTTGCCGCCCAGCATCGGCTTGAACTCGTCGGAGCCGTCCGGGTGCAGGTAGGTCGCCTTGAGCGAGGTGCCGAACGGCAGTCCGGACCTGGCCAGCCGCCGGTGCAGCTCGACCTCGTCGCCGCGAAAGAACAGCCGCAGATCCGGCACGCCCACGACGTCCAAAGTGGACGCCCGGAACAGGGCGCCGTTCATCAGCGAGGCGATGCCCGGCAGGAAGTCGGTGCCGAGCTCGGCCGAGGAGCGTTTCCAGGTGAGTCCACGGCGCAGCGGGAAGGCGAGCTTCGCGGGCGCGTCGATGTTCGCCACCACCGGCGAGATCTCGGCGAGTCCGCGCTTTTCGGCTTCCTCCAGCAGCGTCGCGAGGACGTGCTCGTCGGCGGGGCGGCCGTCGTCGTCCGCCAGCCAGATCCACTCCGCGCCCAGCGACAGCGCGTGCAGCATGCCGAGCGCGAACCCGCCGGCGCCACCGAGGTTCCGGTGCGACGGCAGGTATGTGAAGGGCAGCGGGTAACCCTCGACGACGTCGCGTGCGGACTGGTCCGGCCCGTTGTCGACCACCACGAGATGATCGACCGCGCGGGTCTGGGCGGCGATGACCTTGAGCGAGTCCGCGAGCAGTTCGCGCCGGTGCCGCGTGACGACCACGCCGACGACGGCGCCTTCGGGCAGCTGCCGGGTCTCGCTGGTCATTACTCTCCGCCGTTCGTCGTCGCCACCGGTTCGATGCCCAGGCGCTCGAGGGTTTCCTTGCCCATGTCCTCGAAGGGGTCACGGCCCTTGTACCCGGTGAGGACGTCTCGCAGCGAACCGCGTTGCTTGATGTGGCCTTCGTCCATCCAGAGCGCGGAGTCGCACAGCTCGAAGAGGAACTCGTCGGCGTGGCTGGCGAACACCAGGATGCCGGAGCGCTTCACCAGGTCCTTGAGCCGGTCGCGGGCCTTGTTGAGGAACGCCGCGTCGACCGCGCCGATGCCCTCGTCGAGGATCAGGATCTCGGGGTCGATCGAGGTGACCACGCCGAGCGCGAGCCGGACCCGCATACCCGTCGAATACGTCCGCAGCGGCATCTTCAGGTAGTCGCCCAGCTCGGTGAACTCGGCGATGTCGTCGACCCGCTTCTCCATCTCCTTGGCAGTCATGCCGAGGAACAGGCCGCGGATGATGATGTTCTCCTCGCCGGAGATCTCCGGGTCCATCCCGATGCCGAGGTCGAAGACGGGCGCGATCTTGCCGACGATCCTCGCCGACCCGCGGGTCGGCTCGTAGATCCCGGCGAGCAGCCGCAGCAGGGTCGACTTCCCGGCGCCGTTGTGCCCGACCAGCCCGACCCGGTCGCCCTCGCGCAGGGTCAGGCTCACGTCGTGCAGGGCCTCGATGATCGGCACCTTGGTGTCGGTGCCGATCTTGCCGCCGACCTTGCCGAGGACCTTCTTCTTCATCGACCGCGTCTTGGCGTCGAAGATCGGGAAGTCCACGAACGCGTTGTGAACGTCAATGCTGACCATGTGTCACACCCAATACGAGACGCGTGCGCGGTAGTTGCGCATGGCGACGAGCGCGAGCGCCCAGCCGACGATGGTGATGGAGCCGACCACGATCCAGTTGCCGATCGTGAAGGCCTGGCCGAGCAATGGTGCGCGGACCACCTGCATGAAGTGATACAGCGGGTTCGCCTTGACGATCGGCAGGATCCAGGAGATGCCCGCGCGTGCTCCGCCCTGCAGCAGCTGGTCGACCGGCCAGACGATCGGGGTGCCGTAGAACATCAGCTGGATCAGGGAGTTGATCACCTGCGGGATGTCGCGGAACCGGGTCGAGGCGATGCCGAGCAGCAGTGTCACCCAGCCCGCGTTGAGCGCCAGCAACAGGAAGCCCGGGATGGCGAGCAGGATGTTCCAGCTCAGGCCGGGGTGGCAGATCGCGCTGTGCGGTGTGCAGGCACCGGTGCTCAAAGAGTACGGCGCGTCGAGCGCGGTGAAGTAAATCGCCAGCACCCCGACGTAGACGATCATGTTGTGGGCCAGCAGCAGCGTCTGCCGCCACACCGTCCGCAGCGCGTACACGCTCAGCGGCGCCGGGAGCTGCTTGATGAGCCCCTCGTTCGCGATGAACGTCTCCATGCCTTCGGCGAGGCAGCCGCTGATGAAACCCCAGATGATGAAGCCGGTGGAGATGTAGGGCAGGAAGACCTCGACCGGCATCCCGAACAGCTGCGAGTACAGCAGCCCGAGGCCGAGCGCGATGACCGCCTGGCTAATGGTGATCCAGAACGGGCCGATCACCGAGCGGCGGTAGCGCTGCTTGATGTCCTGCCAGCCCAGGTGACCCCAGAGTTGGCGGGCACGGAACCCGGCCTTGATGTCGGCGAAGGCACGCTTGAACGTCTTGCTGTCCGACACCGGGTGAACCGGTGCCGCGACGCTGGATTCGGCTGTGTGAACCGTGCTGGTCGCATGCACGTGGACGAGGGTACCGATGGGGTGAGCGGCGCTGGGTTCGCCCCGCCTTCTGGTCGTAACCGGTACGTCTCCGGAACGACACGAAGCGTGTTTCGTGCGGTCCGTCCGGGCGTACCTTGGTGCGAGACCGGTGCGAGCCGGTCGAATCGGGCGCCGATCTTCCTAGGGTGGGCGAATGACGTCCGAGATCAGGCCGTTCCACGTCGACATTCCCCAAGCCCAGCTCGACGACCTCGCCGCGCGGCTGGCGAACACCCGCTGGCCCGATCAGCCCACCGGCCTCGGCTGGCGGCTCGGCGCGCCGGTCGATTACGTGCGTGAGCTGGCCGAATACTGGCGGCGGGACTTCGACTGGCGGGCACGTGAGCAATGGCTCAACGGGTTCCCGCAGTTCACGACGACGATCGATGGCGCGAACGTCCATTTCGCGCACCTCCGTTCGCCGGAGCCGGACGCGGTGCCGCTGCTGCTTACCCATGGCTGGCCGGGCTCGTTCGTCGAATTCCTCGGCATCGCCGGGGCGCTGGCGGATCCGCGGGCGCACGACGGTGATCCCGCCGACGCCTTCCACGTCGTCGTGCCCTCGATCCCGGGGTTCGGCTTCTCCGGGGCGCCCTCGGATCCCGACTGGGGCCCCGAGCGGGTCGCGGACGCGTTCGCCGAGCTGATGAGCGGGCTGGGCTACGAGCGCTTCTGCGCGCACGGCGGCGACTGGGGCGCGATCATCACGCGGCAGCTCGCGGTGCGGCATCCGGAACGGCTGCACGGCGCGCACCTGACGACCATGCTGGGCGCGGTGGCGAAGACCCCGGCCGACCTGGAGGGGCTCACTGGCGACGAACGAGCTCGCGCGGAGCTGTCGCTGGCCAGGTTCGGCCGGTTCACCCGGGACGGCATGGGCCATGTGTTCATCCAGGGCACCAGGGCACAAACGCTTTCCTACGGTCTGACCGACTCACCGGCGGGGCAGCTCGCGTGGATCGCCGAGAAGTTCCGGACGTTCTCCAATGTCGACGCGGACAGCGCTGACGTCGTCGATCGCGACACGCTGCTCACCAACGTCGCGATCTACTGGTTCACCGCGACCGCGAACTCGTCGGCGCGGATCTACCAGAGCGCGCTCGCCGCCGTGGGCGCGCAGCCGCCGTCGACGGTGCCGACCGCCCTCGCGCATTTCCCGGACGACACGACCCTGCCGGTCCGGGCGCTGGCCGAGCGCACCGACCGGATCGTGCGCTGGACGGAGTTCGACCGCGGCGGCCACTTCCCTGGCCTGGAACAGCCGGACCTGCTACTCGGCGACCTCCGGGCCTTCTTCGGTGAGGTCGCGCGGCGATAGCAAAGGTCCCTCGCTCCCGCGCCGCGCCCCGGGCCCGAAATGCCGTCAAGGCCACCTTATGGGCATCAGACGCCCGCAAGGTGGCCTTGACGGCATGTGGTGTCAGAGGTACTGGCCGGTGCCGGAGATGCCGTGGCCGTGGCCCTCGCCGGGCGCGCCCGACGAACCGGCGGGCAGCCCGCGGCGCATCTGCTCGAGCTGGACCCGCGCGGCCATCTGCTGTGCGAACAACGCGGTCTGGATGCCGGAGAACAGCCCCTCCAGCCAGCCGACGAGCTGGGCCTGCGCGATCCGCAGCTCGGCGTCCGACGGCGTGGAGTCCTCGGTGAACGGGCGGACCAGCCGCTCCAGCTCGTCCTGCAGCTCCGGGGCCAGGGCCTGTTCCAGCTCGCGGACGGAGGTCTGGTGGATCTCGCGCAGCCGGTTGCGGCTCGCGTCGTCGAGCGGTGCGGCGCGGACCTCCTCCAGCAGCTGCTTGATCATCGTGCCGATCCGCATCACCTTGGCGGGTTCTTCGATGAGCTCGCCGACGCCGTCCGCTTCGGCGCCGCCGCCGTCGGGGGACAGCCGGGCGGTGCCCACCGGTGTCCCGTCCGGGCCGACGACCACCACGTGGGGTGAGGCCTCGCCGCCGGCGTCACCGGCTGTGCTCGTTTCCCGGGGGTTCGGCTCCGTCATGTGCTCCATCCTGGCGTGCGGCCGATACGTCGGCGCATCGGGTGCTCGTGTTCGTCTCCGAGCGTAGCGGCAAACGTGCCGTGATGTGGCCTTCTGCCCAACCCCGGGCGCGACGCGGAACGGCACGTCCGTACGGTGTCCCCATGGCGTTCGACGTCGCTCGTATCCGTGGGTTGTTCCCCGCACTGGGTGACGGCTGGATTCATTTCGACGGCGCCGCCGGAATGCTCGTCCCGGAACAGGTCGCCTCGGCCGTTTCCACCGCGATGCGGGCCCCGGTTTCCGGGCCGGGCGGCGCTTTCCCCGCCTCCCAGCGCGCGGAAAGCATCGTCACCGCGGCGCGCCGCGCGGTGGCCGATCTGGTCGGCGCGGACCCGAACGCCGTCGTGCTCGGGCCGAGCGCGCCCGTGCTGTTGCGCCGTCTCGTCGACGCGCTCGCCGAACGCTGGACGATCGGGGACGAGATCGTCGTGTCCCGGCTCGACGAACAGGCGAACCTGGCGCCGTGGCAACGCGCCGCGAAGCGGGTTGGCGCGGTCGTGCGCTGGGGCGAGATCGACATCGAAACCTGCGAGCTGCCCGCGTGGCAGTACGAGAACCTGGTCACCGCGCGCACCAAGGCCGTGGCGGTCACCCTGGCGTCGGGTTCGGTCGGGACGCGGCCGGACGTGCCGACGGTGATCGAGTTCGCCAAGCGCGTCGGCGCGCTGGTGGTGGTCGACGCGACCTACGCCGCGCCGTTCGTCCCGCTCGACCTCAACGCGCTCGGCGCCGACGTGCTCGTGGTGTCCGCGCAGGCCTGGGGCGGGCCGTCGGTGGGGGCGCTGGTGTTCCGCGATCCGGAGATGCTGGAGCGCATCTCGTCGGTGTCGCTGGACCCGCTCGCCCGCGGCGCCGCGCGCCTCGAACTGGGCCCGCACGCGTACCCGTTGCTCGCCGGGCTCATCGCCTCGATCGACTACCTCGCCGGGCTCGACGACGCGGCCTCGGGCTCGCGGCGCGAGCGGCTGGTCACCTCGCTCGGCTCGGCGAAGTCGTACCACGCGGGCCTGCTCGCCCAGCTGGCCACCGAGCTGCGCTCGATGCGGCACGTGATGGTCATCGGCGACGCGATGCGGCGCATTCCGGCGCTGGCGTTCGCGATCGCGGGCCGCAAAGCGCCGGAGGTCGCGGAGTATCTGGCGTCGCAGGGATTGTGTGCCTTCGCCGACGACGGCACGAGTGGTGTCTTCGCGTCACTCGGCGTCGGCGAGGTCGGTGGCGCGGTGCGGATCGGGCTCGCGCACTACTCCAACGTCTTCGAGATCAACCAGCTCGTGCGTGTCCTGGAAGAGCTGCGGTAAGCGTTCCCCGTGCTCGCGGGGTTGGTCCGCGGTCGCTGTGCACCAGACCTTGGGTGCCGACGTGCTTCCTCGCGCTTGCGGGGATGAGCCAGAATCCGCGGTGTCGCACTCGCGATTCCGGCGACGCTCCCCGCGCTGGCGGGGGTGATCCTCCAGGGCGGCGTCGTGCGCCCCAATGAGGTTTTCTCGCTAAGGGTTCTGGGGCCGTGTGTGCCGCTGGAGGTGCTGTAGGAAGCCTTCGGTGCGCTGGTCTGGGGTGTGACAAGGGCGTCCCTGGGTGCGGTGGATGCACCCAGGGCGTCCCTCGGACTTCCCTGCGCTCGTCGACTCCGTTCGCGACACACGCCCCGGACCCACCGCATGCCGTGAAGGCCTCCTTACCGGCGCTCAGCGCCGTGAAGGACCCCTTCACCACACCACCAAGCCCCCGGAGCGCCCACCAGCAAAGCCGCACCCCCGCACCTACCGAGAAACCCCAATGTGGCATTGGGTGCGTCCAACGCACCGAACGCCACATTGGGGCGCACGACCCCGGAACCCTTGCGCGATCAGGATTTCGCGGCGAGCAGGACCTTGCCGAACACCGAGCCGTCCTCCAGCGCGCGATGCGCGTCGGCGGCCTCGGCCATCGGCACTACCTGGCCGACGATCGGCTTGACCGAGCCCTGTTCCACCAGCGGCCACAGCCGGGCACGCACGTCGGCGACGATCGCGGCCTTCTGGTCCAGCGGCCGGGCACGCAGGCCGGCGGCGAACACGCTGGCGCGCTTGCCCAGCAGCTTCCCGACGTTCAGCTCGCCCTTGACGCCACCCTGCATCCCGATGATCACCAGCCGCCCGTCCATCGCCAGCGCGCTGATGTTGCGGTCCACATAGGACGCACCCATGTTGTCGAGGATGACGTCCGCCCCGTCGGTCTGCGCCTTGAGCACCTCGACGAAGTCCTCGTCGCGGTAGTTGACGGTGATGTCGGCACCGAGCTGACGGCAGCTCTCCAGCCGCTCGGCCGAACCCGCGGTGACCGCGACCGTCGCGCCGAGGGCCTTGCCGACCTGGATCGCGTGCGTGCCGATGCCGCCCGCACCACCGTGCACCAGCAGGACGTCACCTTCGCCGAGCCTGCCGTGCATCACGACGTTCGCCCACACCGTGCAGGCGACCTCGGGCAGCCCGGCCGCGGCGATCGTGTCGACCTCGCCGGGGATCGGCAGCAGCTGGCCCGCCGGGACGACGACCTTCTCCGCGTAGCCGCCACCGGCGAGCAGCGCGCACACCTCGTCGCCGACCTGCCAGCCTTCGACGTCTTCACCGAGTTCGGCGATCGTCCCCGAGCACTCCAGACCGAGGATTTCGCTGGCTCCCGGCGGCGGTGGGTACACGCCGATCCGCTGCAGCAGGTCCGCCCGGTTCACCGCGCTCGCCGTGACGTCCAGCAGGACCTCGCCGGGGCCGGGTGACGGGTCGGGCACCTCGGTCCATTCGAGAACTTCGGGTCCACCGGGCTCACGGATAGAGATCGCGTACATGCCGTCGACTGTATCCCGGAGGCAGGGGAGTGCGCCGAATGCCGCATTGACGTTGCGGACACCGGGAACAAAGGTGTCACCATGTCACATAACCGAAGAAGATTCGTCGCGCCGGTGGCTCTCGCCGCCTGCGCCACGCTCGCTCTGGGGGCGACACCGGCCGCGGCCACCGGGGAACCGGACGGACCCGCGCTCGCGAAGCAACTCGTCAAGAAGGTCGGCGTCGCCGGGATCAACCGGCACCTCGTCGCGTTCCAGCGGTTCGCCGACACCAGCAACGGCACCCGCGCCGCCAGCACCGAGGGGCACAAGAAGTCCGCGGAGTACATCGCGACCAAGCTCGAGGCCGCGGGTTACGACGTCACGCGTCAGGAATTCCCCTTCACCTACAGCGAAACCCTCGCCGAGAAGCTGACCGTCGCCGGCGGCGACGTGCCGGTCATCGCGATGGAGTACACGAAGTCGACGCCGGTCGGCGGCATCACGGCCCCGCTCGCGGTCGTCCCGGTCAGCGCCGCGACCGGCTGCGCGGCCACGGACTACGCCGACGTCACCGGCAAGATCGCCCTGATCAAGCGCGGTGGCTGCTCGTTCGCGCAGAAGCAGCAGTCCGCCGCGGCGGCGGGCGCGATCGGCGCGATCGTCTACAACAACGAGGCCGGCGCCCTCAACGGCACGCTCGGCGGACCGGAGAACGCCAAGATCCCGACCGGCGGGGTCACCCAGGCGGCAGGGGAAGCGCTTGCCAAGCAGGGTGGCGTGCCGGT
The DNA here is from genome assembly GCF_042739735.1 of Amycolatopsis sp. NPDC059027. Lineage (NCBI taxonomy): Bacteria > Bacillati > Actinomycetota > Actinomycetes > Pseudonocardiales > Pseudonocardiaceae > Amycolatopsis > Amycolatopsis sp. NPDC059027. Next base: position 12,819 of record NZ_JBHYIK010000021.1, read on the forward strand.
GACGCTCGAGCTGCGTGCCTTCCAGGAAGCGCGGACCAGCTACAACGTCGTCGCCGAGACCAAGACCGGGCGCAAGGACAACGTCGTGATGCTCGGCGCCCACCTCGACAGTGTCCCGGCCGGGCCGGGCATCAACGACAACGGGACCGGTTCGGCGACCCTGCTCGAGACCGCGCTGCAGCTCGGGAGCAAGCCGAAGGTCAACAACGCGGTCCGGTTCGGGTTCTGGAGCGCCGAGGAGTTCGGCCTCGTCGGCTCGAAGTACTACGTCGGTTCGCTGAGCTTCGAACAGCAGCTCGACCTCGCGCTGTACCTGAACTTCGACATGATCGGTTCCCCGAACTCCGGCTACTTCGCCTACGACGGCACCGCCGGGCCGTACGGGTCCGCGCAGATCGAGAAGACCTTCGTGGACTACCTGGCCACGAAGGACGTTTCGGTGGAGAAGACCGAGTTCAACGGCCGGTCCGACTACGGCGGCTTCATCGCCGTCGGCATCCCGGCCGGCGGGCTCGACACCGGCGCGGAGGGCCTCAAGACCGCCGCGCAGGCCGCGAAGTGGGGCGGCACGGCGGGCGTCGCGTACGACCACTGCTACCACAAGGCCTGCGACAACCTGGGCAACGTCGACCGGGTCGCGCTGGACCGCAACGCCGATGGCGTGGCGTGGGCGCTCGGCGTCTACGCGACCAGCACGGAGACCGTCAACGGCGTCGCGCCGGGCAAGGCCGCCAAGGCCAAGGCCCAGCGGGCCGCCGAACGCGGCGCGCAGCGGCACTCCATGGCGCCCGCGGGCACCATGGACCCGCACCACACCGCCGCGTAGCTGAAGGACGCCTTTAGTGCGTTGAACGCAATGAAGGACGCTTTCAGTGCATTGAGTGCACTGAAAGCGTCCTTCAGCTCTTTCGCGTCAGCCCAGATCGCGGGCGGAGAACGTGTCGCAGCGGGCGGGCTGGCCGGTCTGGAACCCGGTCGTGAACCACTTTTCCCGCTGCTTCGACGACCCGTGCGTGAACTTCGACCGGTCCACCTGGCCACCGCCGAGCTTGCTCTGGATGTAGTCGTCCCCGATCCGCGACGCCGTGTCCAGCGCGCGGCTGATGTCGTCCTGCGTGATGTCGGAGATCAACGGCTTGCCGCTCTGCGACGGCGTCTTCGTCGCGTGGTTGGCCCACACCCCGGCGTAGCAGTCGGCCTGCAGTTCCAGCCGCACCGAACCGGACGTCGGCCCGGTGCCGCCGCCCTTCTTCGACGCGCCCGTCAGGTTCTGCACGTGATGGCCGTACTCGTGCGCGAGCACGTAGGCCTCGGGGAACGGGCCGCCCTTCGCACCGAACCGCGTCTGGAGCTCGTTGAAGAACGTCAGGTCGATGTAGACCTGGGAGTCGGCGGGGCAGTAGAACGGTCCGGTGTCCGAGGTCGCGCTGCCGCAGCCGCCGGTCCGCACCCCGCCGCTGAAGAAGTTCGTCGGCGCCTTCCGGTAGGTCTGACCGGACCGCGAGAACTCCTGCGTCCAGAAATCCTGGATCGAGTTGATCGTCGCGACGATCGCGCAGTCGTGGTTGCGGTTCGCGTCCGCCCCCGTCTTGCACTGGCTCGCCAGCTTCCCGTTGTCGATCTGCTGGCCCGACCGCACGTCACCGAGGCCGAGACCCCCGCCGCCACTGCTGACGTGGCCGGGGCTCGCACCGCCGAACTGCGAGATCAGGAAGTAGATGACCAGCCCCACCAGGCCGACCCCGCCCCCGCCGATCGCCAAGCGGCCGCCGATCCCGCCGCCACCACCGCCACTGCCCCGCAGATCCTGGACCTCGGAGGTGTCCAGCCCCGCGTCGTCGTCGAATCGCACGGCACAAGAGTAGTCGCGGCGCCCCGGACATGCGCCTGGGTGCGGCCACACGCTGCCGGCCGCACCCAGGACTACCGAGGTTTGTTGTCACACATCTCTTCGGGTCGGTTAACCGCACCCGGGCCGGCGCACAGGCACTGCCGCCGCGGACGCCGAGACCGCGGCGAGATCCAGGCCGGAACGACGCCGAATGCGCGAGAAGAATGCCGAGCGCATGTAAGAAGCCCGCGCTCTCAAGCTGCTCACAGTCACGACCGAACCGGTACAGCACCGTGCCGGCCGCGGGGACACAGCGGGCGGTCAACCGCGAGGATCACCCACCACGCAACCACCTGACCTCTCCCGGGTGGAGGCCTGGCACCGGCGCGCCCCGGCGGCGTGCCCTGTACCGGACCGACCATCCGCTGTAAAGCAGAATGCGCCTTTTCCGGCCGACTCTCAACCTTTTCGTAACCCCCCTTCGGGGGATATCAGGACGTGTCCCACACCGGACCACAGGCCGCCTGAACAACGTTCTACCCTGCGTTGATGACCGACGACGAGCGGACAGTCCGCTGGCTGAGCGACACCGAAATGGTCGCCTGGCGCTCCTACATCGTCGCCACCCTCCGGCTGCGCCACCGCCTGCACCGCGACCTCGCCGAACGCCACGACATCTCCCTCACCGACTACGAGGTGCTGGTCTGCATCTCCCTGCAGCCGGACAAACGCATCCGCATGACCGAGCTCGCCGCCATGCTCGGCTCCACCAAGAGCCGCCTCTCGCACCAGATCGGCCGCCTCGAAACCGAGGGCATCGTCCGCCGCGCCCGCGACCCCGAGGACAAACGCGGCGTCGTCACCGAACTCACCGACGCCGGCGCCGCGCTCCTCGAAACCGCCGCCCCCACCCACGTCGAAGGCGTCCGCGACCACCTCATCGACCAGCTCACCCCCGACGAACAAGCCGTCATCGGCGCCGCCTTCACCCGCGTCCTCGAACACCTGGACGACCTCGAAGGCAGGCGCGATACCCTGAGCCCCTAGGGAAGCGTGGCAGAGCGGCCGAATGCACTCGCCTTGAAAGCGAGCGTGGGGCAACCCACCGGGGGTTCAAATCCCTCCGCTTCCGCCCTCTGACCAGGGCAGACACCGGGCCACCTCGCTCGTGAGGGTGGCCCGGTGTCTGCCCTGGTCTCATTTCTGGTCTCATTCGCCGCTTGCGGTGGGCGGCTCTGCATCGTCCTCGTCGGCCGACCGAGGTCCAGGCTTGCCCGTGGCCAGTTCCCAGAACTGCTGTCCCCACGAGCCGGGGAGCGTCGCGGCGAGCTGCTTGATGGCCTCGCGCTGTTCGTCGGTCAGCTCCTGTGACTCCTCAGTCGCCTTCTTCGTCTCCCAGAGGTGCCCGCCGACCTGATCGGCAATCGTGCGCCGTACGGTCGTCGTGAGGTGCTGGTACCGCTGGGCCATATTGGCGCTGGACCAGCCCATCACGCCCATCGTGGCCCGATGGTTCACGCCCAGCTCCAGAAGGACCGTCGCGGCGGTGTGCCGCGCGTCGTGCAACCGCGCGTCGCGAACCCCTGCTTCCGTCAGCAGGGCTTTCCAGCGGAACTGATCAGTCCTCGCGTTCAGCTTCTCGCCAAGTTCGTTGGTGAACACCCAGCCGTCTTCCTTCCACAGGTCCCGGGCTTTCTCACGCTCGGCAGCTTGCTCGTCTCGGTGCTGCGCCAGCTCTACGACAAGAGGGTCGGGCAGGCCAATCGTCCGCTTACCCGCCTTTGACTTCGTTTGTTTCGTCTCCCGCCGCGTATTCACGCGTTGCGGGCAATGTCCGGCGTGTTTCCGTCCGCACGCCGGTTCGCATCCGTGCTTGTACTTTGGGCGTAGGCGATTTCGGCGGATACGGAGGGTCTTTTCGTCAAAGTCGACGTCTTCCCACTTGAGTCCCAGTGCTTCACCTTGGCGGAGCCCGAGTGCAATGGCAATTACCCAGCGGGTGGAGTTACGGCCCTTGCGTGCCGTCTCAAAGAGCGCTCGAATCTCCTCCTTATTCAAGGGCTCAATCTCTTCCTCATCAACCGGCGGCGCCTTAGCGATGAGAGCGGGGTTCTTCGTGATGTGGTCACGCTCGAACGCGTCGTTAAGTGCAGCGCGGATCGTGCGGTGGACTTGGTGAGCCGTGCCAGGCTTGGACCCATTCTCCAACATCTTCCGATACAGGGCTTCGAGGTGATCGGGCGCGAGCTTGTTTGGTCCGTTCAGCTTGTGCGCGCCAATTCCGGGAATCAGGTGAATCGTGACCGCGTAGTAGTACGCGTCCCAGCCGTTTTCCGTAGTGGTCATGCGAGCGATTTTGTAAAGCCAGTGTGTCAACCACTGCTCTACTGTCCACTTCGCTCCCGCTTGTTCGAGACTCCCCGCGTCGCGCTTCTTTTCCAGGTCGCGAACCTTGCGGACAACTTCCGGGCGGTTCTTGCTACTAACGTGACGTCGGTCCTTATCTCCGTTGTTCTTGACGCCGACCGTGACGCGACCATGCCAGCGCTGGTCGTAATCGCTGAAGTAAATGGAGGATTCGTCGTTGGCGTTCCGGGTTTTCTTCGAGCGTGCCAAAGCGTCCTCCTAAGCGGCGTGCTGGGTGGATCGAAGTCGACTGGCGTAGTCGTCGACTGCCTCTCGTGGAACACGGCGGAGTCGGTGAATCTGAACGGTCTCAATCTCCCCGTCCTTGATTAGCGCGAACATGAGCGTGCGACCGATGCCGAGGTAATCAGCAGCTTCCTCGACCGTGAGCAGGAGCCGCGGCGGCAACGCGCGTGGTGCGGGCTCCATGGTCGTCTCACGCGTGGCAAGTGCTTCGGCGATTTGGGCGACGGTGGCAGCGAGCTTGGAGAGGTCGTTGGCGGTTGTCATCGGCGGCGAGCCCTTCAACGATCGGCAGGTGGTTGGCGCGCGCGATGAACACGGGGGGTGTCTCCTTGGTTGGCGTAGCGGTTGGCCGCTACGGATGCTGGCTGGTCTGGTCCGCTACATCCGCTACAGGCGCTACATGCCTGGTCAGGGGCGTAGCGGATACGGTGGCTGTAGCGCTTCTATCCGCTACAGGCGCTCGGCGGCGGCGGGTGGGTGGTAGCGGTTGTAGCGTTCGTATCCGCTACACGCTCGGCGTCCGCTACGCCCGTGACCTGCGATGCAGCGGTTGTAGCGGATGTAGCGCTTGCGGGCAGGTAGCGGCTCCAGGCGTCGGCGAGCCCGCCGTCCCCGTCGACGCGGTAGCCCTTGGGAACGCCACCACCGGGCATGCGGACGTTCTTCGAGGTGACGCCGTAGGGCTTGAGTTCCTTGGCCAGCCGCCGCGAGTCGAGCGTCTTGCCGTGTCCGTCAAGGTCGCCCCAGGGGGCTTCATCGAGGTCGCACAGCGCGGCCAGGATTTCGGCGGTGGGCAGCTCGGTCACGCCGCGGGTGGTGAACAGGTCCCGGAGATCGGACAGGAGTCGGATGCGCAGTCCGCCGCCGTTGCGGTCGACGTTGGCGACGGCGACGAAGTGGGAGCAGGCGGCGCGGGCGGTGGCGGGCCAGTGGTCCCCGGCGGCGTCGGCGATTGCGATGAGCGGGCGCCAGATCTCCGCCGAGCGGTCCCGCACGCCTTCGGGCATGTCCGGCCGCCCGCGGCTGATCTTGTCCATGACGGTCTCGATCCACGCGGCCAGTTGTTCGCGTAGCGGGGCGGCCTCGGCTTCGACGTCCTCTTCCCAGAATTCTTCGACCTCTTCGTCGTCGCGTCGGCGTTGCATGTGGACGGTGATGGCGCGGGTGGTGATGGTGTCGGGCATATTCCCGGCGATCCCCGCCAGCGCCGCGGGAGCGAAGACGGGGAACCGTTGCACCTTCATGGCCTTGGCGTCCCCGACGCAGCGGGCGACGGTGGCTGAGCGCTTGTACCCGGCGTTGAGCAGGCCGCGCAGGTCTTCGTTGTTGCCGCCGCTCTTGGCGGTGAAGATGGTGTCGACTTCGTCGAACAGGATGGTGATCGGTCCGTCGTTGACCATCCGGAACAGTGCCGGGGTGGTGGCGGAGAAGGTCATCTCCGGTGCCCGGACAAGGAACTGCGCCACTTCGAGCACCCGGGTCTTGCCCGAGCCGGGTTCCACGCTGGACAGGATCAGGCGGGGCGTGACGTAGAAGTGGTCGACGGCGTGGGTGTGGGCGTACCAGAGCGCGAGCATCGGCGCGCAGTGCTGCGAGGGGAAGACGTTGAACCGCGCCACGAAGTCCCGCACCCGGTCCAGCACCTGGTGTCCGGGCTCCGTGGTGGCGTTGGTGGCGCGCCAGACGTTCTGGCAGTTCTCGGTGCAGAAGTCCGGCGACGGGGAGTCCCCGAGCGGTCTGCCGCACTGACAGCACATCCCGCCACCGGTTGCGGTGTCGGTCGCACCGATCGCCGCGTCGGTCGCGGACACGGTGCTGTCCACTGTGGTCATCAGGCAGCCTTTCCTCGGCGGGCGACGGGGTTGCGGGCACCGGCGGCCAGCCCGGCGTCGACGACGCGGGCGACCTCGCGGTCGGTGCAGTCACAGGAGGCGGTGACCATGTGCGCGGCGGCGGCGATCAGCTCGGCGCGGGCGGTGGCGTGGTCGATCAGCTCGGCGCCGACTTTGCGTCCGATGGTGTAGGCCGCGGATGACAGGGTGTTGTTGTGCTGTTCCAGCTGTGCCGTACGCACGCGTCCACACTCGTTGGCCAGTGCCACCGACCCGTAGACGGTCGGGGCGACAGAGCGGATCTGAACGGGCGCTGAGATGGCCGGAGACGGACTTTCCGCGATGGCTTGGACTAACCAGCCCGGCAGTTCCACGGGGTCGCGCTCGTCGACGAGGTCATAGGCGCCCTCCTCGGTGACCGACCCCGGTCCTACGGCGTATCCGCCCCACGCCCGGGTGTCCACGAGCGGGCAGATCTTGCCCTTCGTCAGCCGCAACCGGGTCCCGGGCGGGGCAAGGTAGTAGCGGTGCACGCCGCCGCGTGGGGTGGTCACGGTGTAGGTGTCGGGCAGCGGCCCACCGCGTTCGGCGGCCAGCGCGGCGAGCCGGGTTGCCCCGTCCGGTCCGTCCTGCCCTGGCTTGGGCTGGTCGCAGTCGACGACCACGAGCCCGGACGGCCCGGCGGCAATGCCGACGTTGAACGCGTCCCGCTGCCAGACCTCGCCGACGCGGGCAGCGTCCGCGGTCGCGCGCATCTCCGGGGTCAGGTGCCCCTCGGCGCATCGCCCGGTACCGGGACAGCGTGCCTCGGGGTGACCGGTCGGGATCTTCGTGCGGGGGCGGAGGGTGAAGACGTGCCAGCCCATTCCAGCGGCGTACAGCGCCCATTCCCGCGTCGGGTTGGTGTCGTGGGTGTCCATGGTGACCTTCCACATCAGACGAACAAGGGGCGGCGAAGGGGTTGGGGGCTGCCGGGTCGGTCGGAGCCGATGTCGCGACCGACCCGGCAGAGCAGGCGGGGTCAGCGGCGGCAGGTCCGTGCGGCGCGATCTTCGCCCTCGCCGCACGATTTGCAGTAGCGCCACTCGTGCGGTTCGGCGTGGGCGGGGATGCTCGGGGTGCCGATGGCGCAGCCGCATCCGCAGGGGCGCCAGCCCGGCCATGCGTGTCCGTGGTCGCGGCATGTCTGCGTGCGTGTGCAGGGCGAGCACTGCACGTGGTCGGGGGTGACCTGCCATCCGGCATCGGTGACCGCGCGGGTGGCTTCGTCCAGCGTGGCGAAGTGCACGACGCCGACGTCGTCCATCTCGCCGAATGGGTTGTGGCAGTCTCCGCAGGTCACGATCAGGCAGGACTCGCGCGTGAATCCCGGGGGCAGCGTGGTCACGGCTTCGGTTTCGGTGCTCATGGTGCGATGTCCTTTCGCGACGGTGGTCAACAGCGGTAAGGGGGCAAGGAGGTTGAGCGCTGCCGGGTCGGTCGGAGTCGGTGAGTCGCGACCGACCCGGCAGGGCTCAGCGGGTTAGTGGCGCTCGGTCTGGGGCTGGTAGCGCCAGAGCGAAACGCCGTCGATCGCTACGAGGTCGAGTGCGTCCTCGGTGAGGGCGTCGGGAATGGGGATGCCGACCGGGAACGTCCGCATGTCCGCCAGCGCCTGGTGGGCGTCGGGTGCGAGCGCGTAGACGTTGCCGTCGCCGAGGTACATCACTGCTGCTGCCATGGAGATCTCCTTCTGTGTTCGGTTTTCCGGTACGGCGTGCCGGTCGTGGCACGCCGCGTCTGGGGGGTGTCAGCGGCGCTTGCCGCGACGGGTTCGGCGGGAACGGGTGCGGGGCTTGCGGTTGCGCAGCAACCACCACCCGATAGCCACAACCGCCAGCACGATCAGCCACGCGCCGAGGAAGTCCGCGATGGTCTTTCCGGCCTGCCAGCCGAGGGAGGCGACAATGCTGTGCACGAAGGTGGTGAGCAACTCGCCGAACCCACCGCCGCGTCCGCCGCCGTGGTGCGCGGCGCGGTCGAGCACGAGCCCGGCGGCGTGGGTGAGGGCGTGCGTGTCCATACCGTTCTCCTCTGATCAGTGACGGTGAGTGACTGTTTTGGGGTGTGAAGTGCCGTCACGGCCACTCGGTTCGAGTGCCGCGTTTCGGGTTAGCGGGGCAGTTAGATCCCCGGATTCGGGTTAGTTCTCTAACTCGGGCAGTGAGATCCCCTGCATGGGGGCTGATCAGCGGGTAGTTAGGAAGTGAGCGAGTGAGACCGGTCCGCGGTGCCCCGCCGGAACCCCGGGTTTTCAACCCGGCGGGACGGTCGCGGCGTGGTCACTCACTCGTCGAGATCGGCGGTGGCCTGCCGCGCGAGGGCTTCACGCACGGTGACCGGGTCGATGGGGAACTGGTTGCGAGTGGAGGGCACCTTGACGCCGAGCTTCTTGAGCGCGGCGACCAGTTTCGGGATGGTCAGGTCCTGGTACGGGCGCCACTTCGGCGCCAGCGTCCGCAGCGCGCCGATGACCTGCCCGGCGGGGACCGGGACGTCGTCGAGGACCTCGGCGAGATCCTCCAGCAGGTCGCGGTCCGCCTCGGGTTGCGGGGTGGGGCGGTCGCCGCGGACCGGGGTGCCGGGCGCGAGTTGCGCCATCGCGCGTTCGATGACCTCGGTGGCCTGGTCCCATCCGGCGTCATCGTCGACCTTGACGAAGTAGGTGCGCACGATCTCGAACATCTCGTCGGTCATGCCGGTCGCGACCATGGTTCCGCGGTCGACGTTGAACCGCAGCTCGGTCGCCCGGATGCCCGCCGCGAACGAGCCGTCGCCGAGGAACCCGTCGTTGGAGCGCCAGGTCTTGACCGCGAAACACCCGTTCGCCCCCACGTTTTCGACCAGCTGAGAGGGGATCGCGTCGGCGCGGGAGGACTGCGTGTCGAACACCAGGGAGACCCCGGTCTTGCGGCCCCGCTTGACCACGTTCACCGCCAGCTCGGCGGCAAGTTTCCCGTGCGTGCCGTTGCCGAACAGCTCGTGGCACTCGGAGAACCCCACGAGCAGCGGGCGCATGTCCGGGTGCTGCTCGGAAATCTGCCGGGTCAGCTTCTTCGCGCCCAGCTCGGCGAGGCGTTCCTCCCGGCGCCCGACCTCGTCGTAGAGGGCTTGCAGGTGCGCCACGGCCAGCTCGACATGTTCGCTGGTAGCGCCTTTTTCGTAGACGGCCAGCCGCGGTTGGTAGGCGTCGAAATCGCCGTTCATGGCGAACACGTGCACCCTGATCTCACACAACGGGTCCAGCGCGCAGCCGAGCACCACGACGCGGACGGCGTTGGACTTGCCCTGCCCCGGCTGCCCGCCGAACACGGCGTTCGACCCGACGATCGGCATCTTGACGCCGTCGCCGCGCTGGGTGATGCCCATCGGGACACCCTCGAACACGTCCGCCTTGCCCTCGGACAGCAGCGGATAGTCCGGAACGGGCTTCTCCATCACGCCGGAGTCGGCGACATAGAGCTTCACGTAGCCCGGTTTTCCGCCTTTTTCCTTGCCGTAGTCGGACACCCACACCTCGACCGGGTTGCGGTGCAGGTTCTTCGCCAGCACCGGTGCCACGTCGGCGATGTCCTTCGGGGGAACGCCCATCGGCAGGTCGAAAATCGCGCTGTAGCCCTTGAACGCGCCCGATCCCTCACGGGTGGGGGTGAGGTCGAACCGCGGGCTCCAGCCCTCCTTTTTGAACGCTTCCTTGAGCCGGGCGATCGGCAGATACCGCAGCGCGGTCACGATCCCGTCGGCGGTGACGACCATGCCGCCTTCGGCCGCGCCGTCGCGTCCGGTCTGCATCCATTTCGGTGCCGCGTCGGCGTTTTTCCCGATGTACCACAGGGTTCCGGCCGCCAGCCACGGCGCGGCGAGCAGGAACGGCCCCCACGCCACGGTCACGGCGTAGGCGATCCATTCGATCAGGGAGAACAGGCCCTCGATCGGGCCGAACACGTCATCGATGTCCTCGTGCTTGATAGCCAGCACGATGCCGAGCACGAGCAGCGCCACGACCAGCGCGAGGCTGCCCAGCACGAGGACTTTGAGCAGCTTGCCGAACCCGTTGACCCAGTCCATCCGGCGGCGGTGGCGGCGTTCGCGGGCCATCTCCGCGCGCTGCTCCCACTCCTTGAGTTCCTCGGCGTTGCCGGAGGTCTCGGCGATCCGCATTTGCCGTTCGTAGCGGGAGTTCGTCTTGGCCTCCCACGCCCGTTTGGCCAGCACATACCCACCACCGAACACATAGGACACGTGCCGCGCCGCGCCCTTGCCCAGCGTCTTCGTGCGCTCGTGCGTGGCGACGGTCTTGGTGACCTTGGCGACGGTGACGACGTCACGGCGGTAGCCCTGGTACCGGGCCAGCATCCGCGCCTTCTGCGACGTGCGGCGCTGGTACTCCTCGTCGCTGATCAGTTCGCCCTCGATCACCTCGGTGTCGGCGGGTACGGGCAGGCGGTGCACGGTGGCCAGCTCGGCACTGCCGGTCGTCGTGGTGGTGGTGTCGTTCGTGTCGTCGTGGGTGCTCACCGGTCGTGGGTCCTCTCGGATCGGCTGTGCTGGTCGGTACGGTCGGGGTGGTCGGGCGCCGCACTCCCTCCCCCTCGAATGCGGCGCCCGACCCCGGGTCACTTCCGGTCGGCCTCGTAGTCCTCGCGCAAGATCCGTGCCCGGTCGATGCCGCACCGCAGCGTCTTGCGGATCGACTCCGCCGACGTCGGGTCCATCGCCACGTTCGGGTCGGCCAGCGCCTCGGCAAACTCCGCGCGCAACTGGTCCATCGACCGCTGTTTCGGCGCCCGGATCGTCCGCTTGCGCTTGCCCCGATCGGGGGTCGACTCACGCAGGTCAGGGCCACGATCGGGGGTCGACGGAGACACCGGGTCGACGGGGTCGACGGCGCCCGGTCGGGGCTGGTCGATCGTGCCCACGCCGCCCCCGTCACCGCGGGCACCGGTCGAGGTCTGCCCGGCCAGCCACGCCGCCGCCTCGTCAGCGATGGTGTCCGCCGGAGTGACCGGTCGACCCGGCACGATCGCCCCGACCAGCCGCGCCCGCCGCCACACCCGCGGTCGGGTGAGGACGAACAGGCCCGGGGTGTAGACCAGGGCAGCGGTGCCGTCCTCCCGGATCTGCGCCACCGCGTGCCGCACGGCGGTGCGGCGGACGCGCGCCGTCTTGCGTGCCTCGGCACGCTCCAGCCGTGCCACCGTCCGTTCGGCACGTGACCGGGGCGGCGCGGCCACCGCCAGCTGATGCGCGATGACCCCGGCGACACTCACCAGCCCCATGACCACCCCGGCGGTCCAGCCGCGGCCAAGCCCGTCCAGCAGGTTGAGCGCGAACCCGTACCCGGCGAACACGCCCACCCCGGCCTGCAACGCCCACACCGGCCGCCCGGGGTGGTGGGCGCGGGTGACCTGCACCGCCAGCGCGAACGCCCACATACCCAGCTCCGACAGGATGGGCAGCACCACACCCGAAGCGTTGCCGTACAGGACCAGCCCGAACCGCGCCATCGCCGGGACCGCCATCACCGCCGAGGCCAGCGCGAGCAGGTAGATCGGCAGATCCACCCGATGCGCGGACAACCACCTGCCCACCGCGCCCCACGCGGCCTCACGTGCCGCGCGGCGGGTGTTGCGGCGCTGCTCCCGCCGCGTGTCGGCCGCGTGCTTGTCCTTCCGAGCCTGCTCGGCCGCGGCCTCGGTGTTGAGGCGTGCCTGCTCCTGCTGCGCGACCCAGTCCGCGCGCCGCCGCGCGGCACGCTCGTCGGCCCAGCTCATGCCCGCACCTCCCGTTCACCCTCGCCGGATCCGCCGGCGGATTCCCTGCCCTCGCCCGTGGCCTCCAGCTGCCGCGGCGCCGAGCTGCCCTCGCGCAGCTGCACCACCGCGCGGTGGTCGCGGTACTCGTTGAGCGCCCACCACACGGCCACCGCCCCGGACACCAGGCCCAGCCACGGCGTCCACACCAGGGCACCGATCCCCGGGAGACCGATCCCGGCCAGCTCGGCGGCGTGCGCGGCCGTCCACGCCACAACGGCATCAATCCGCGTCCGCCCACCCTCGGTCGGCGTGTTCGCGCTGGTCATCAGTCCTGCCCCTCTCCGGCCCCACCGCGCGGCGCCGTGCGCAGCAGCGCAGCGACCAGGTCCCACGCCGCCTCGGCGGCCGACACCCCGATAGCCCCGAGCAGAACCAGCAACCACCACGTCCAGCTGTGCAGGTAGGCCGCGGTCGCAAGTACTCCGGCCACCCCGATTCCGCCTGCGCCCAGCTGGTGCCCGGCGTCGTAGATGTCCTGGCGTCGCACGTCGGCGGCGTGGGTGTCCTCGTCGGTGGTCAACAGCGGCGGTTTAGCCATGGCTCGCCTCCTGGGGGCTCGTGTGGTCGTGGGGGAAGAACTGGTTGATTGGCCTGCTCGGCGGGCGGCTGGCCTGCTCGACCGCGTAGCGGTCCAGCCGCTTCATCACCTCGGCCAGCACCCGTTCGATCAGCACGAACGGGATGCGCAGCAGGTGCAGGAGCAGGAACAGCACGAGCGTCCCGACGTGGCGCAGCAGCGCCGCGGTCCCGAACCGCGCAAGAACGTCGAAGGTGGTCACGCCGCCACCCCCAGCCGGTCGGCCTGCTCGATCTCGAAGCAGGTCCAGCACTGCCGCGTGCTGGTCGGGCACCGGTAGTCCTGCTCGACCGTGCACGTCACGCATGTCCGCAGCGCGCGGTTGGCTGCGTCGGTCTGCCCCGGACGCTGGCGCCGTTCGGCGGCCAGTTCCACCGAGAACAGCTCGGCCACGGTCTCGCGGGCGTAGGGCTTGTGGTGGCGGAACACCAGCAACGCCACCGGGTCCTGCCCGTTCGGCCGCATGTCGACCTCGCGCAGCTGCGAGACCGTGAGCAGGGTCGAGGGAGCCTCGCCCCACCCGAACACCGGCAGCCCGTCCCGGAAGCCGCGGCACTCGCACACGTGGTGCGTGCGCCCGTCGAACACCGTCGTGATCTGCTTGCGCAGCTTGCGGGGGTTCACGCAGCCTCACCCCGCACAGCGGTGTCGGTCGCGGACAGGGTGCCTACGATGGGGGTCCTCTCCGAACGGTCTTGCGGCTGGACGGTGAGACCCGACGCGGCGTGCGCGTTCTTGGCGGTTCGGGCCGCCGTGTCGGGGTCCTCGGTCAGGATCAGGTCGCGGGCCATCACTTCTTCCCCGCCTTCCGTGCTTTTCGCGCGGCCTTGCAGCCGGGGCAGGTCACCGACGCGAACCACGTCGTGCTGTACTCCCCGGCCTTCGCAGTCGCCCCGCACCACGCGGTGACCCGGCCCGACCAGAACGCCTTCGACTTCGTCTCGTGCACCAGTTCCTTGGCCATGTCAGCACTCCTCCCCGGTCACGCGGTCGGTGTACGGGCCGAACACGCCGGGGGCGGCGTCGCGCAGGATGCGGTGGTGGTCGAACGCCAGCGCGCCCGGGAACAGCAGCAGGTGGAACAGCGGAACCCACTTCGCCTCGGCGGCGTCGTCCCCGGCGGTCGGGACCGCCAGCTCCGGCAGGTGCCCGACGTGCGCGACCGACACCACACGGCCGCGGGGGTCGCGGTTCGGGTCGTCGTAGACGCCCAGCGGGGCCAGCTCGACACCGGAGAGCCCGGTCTCCTCGCGCAGTTCCCGCGCTGCCGCCTGCGCCGCGGTCTCCCCGGCCTCGACGTAGCCGCCGGGCAGCGCCCACTTGCCCGCGAACGGGTCCCACTCCCGGCGGATCACCAGCACGTGCGGCACGCCGGGACCCTCGCCGGACCTGCCGAACAGGACCACATCGGCGGTGTAGGAGATCGCCGAGGGCGTCTCGACGTCGTCGACGTCCTTGGCGGGCTGGACCTGCGGGGCCGTGCCGGTCACGTAGAACGGCACCGGTTCCACCCGGGCCTTCGCGTCCTCGTGTGACCACGGGAAGGTGTTGTTGAAGCGCCGCACGTAGCCCTGCGCGTCGGCGCTGGACTCGAACACAGCCAGCGTCGCCGTGTCCTCGTACTCGCCGGACACCGCCAGGTAGACGCGCGACGACGGCGAGGCCGGAATGTTCGGGGTGCTCATGCTCAGAAACTCCTCAAGACGGGATTCAGGGGAAGGACGGAACATGTCGGGGGCCATCAGCGCCCCCGGCGGAACGCGTCGAGCTGGTCCTTGACTGGCGGGCACTTGCACGGTGCGGTGCGGCACAGCACGCACACGACCTGCTCAACCGGGATGCGGCCGGATTCCGAGGACATGGTCATCACGCGGCCACCGCCCGACGGTCGGAGGCCAGGTCGTACAGGACCTCGGCGACCATGTCGTCCCGGTCGCGGCGGACCTCGTGCAGGGCCTTGAGCAGCGCGAACGCGGACAACCCGTGCTCGGACTCAATAGCCTGGTAGAGGCGGCGTTCCGTGATCGTGAGCCACGCGTCCCACGCCTCCAACGAGGCGGATACGGCGGGCATGTCCGCCAGCAGACCGACGAACGCCGCCGGAACGAACAACCGATCGGCGGGTATCACGCGGCCTCACCCTCGGCCGACGCGGTGATGCTCAGCCGCGCCGGAACCGCGGCCAGCGCCCGGCGACCAGCACGACGCCGCGTCCGCGACGCCCGGGTCTGGTCGGTGAAGTCGTACAGGAACGCGTACCGCTCCAACTGCGACGCCACCGACAACTCCCGCTCGATCTCCTCGGTCACCGCGTCCAACTCTTCGGCGACCTCCAGCCGCTCGAACGCCAGCACGGCGTCCTCCTGAGCAGCCAAAACATCGAACTCGTCGGTGCCGTCGTACGCGGCCTCGGCGGCTCGGCGGCTGATGTGCGTGGACCTCATGGGGTTCCCTTCAGTTGGTGTGTCTTGGAACACCACGAAGCTAACAGTTGTTTTTTTCAGATATCAACTGGTATCACTCGAATGGCCTAGCGCTGTGCCCGCTGAGCAGCGATAATGCGACCAATCATCTGGTATGTTCTGAGCCGTAGACCTATCAGATGACTGGCCTCCGACCATCGAAGGAGCTGCGCATGTCTCGGCCGCGTTCTGGTGTCCAGCGGTCCGAACCGTTGCACCAGCAAGTTGCCCGCAACATCCGGAACGACATCGAGGCGGGACGGCTCCGCGACGGGCAACCTCTGCCGTCCACGCGTGAGTTGGCGGCTGAGTGGCAGGTGAGCGGGTTCGTGATCAGCGAGGCGATGGCCCTTCTGATCAAGGAAGGGTTGGTCGTGAGCAAGCCACGGGCAGGGCGGGTAGTCCATGCGCCACACGTGACGACCGAGAAGCGTCCAGCCCCAACATCTCCGCAGGTCTTGCTTGTGGGTGGCTATGCCGGGAGCGGCAAGACGGAGCTTGGTCGCATCATCGCGCGAGAGACCGGCTGGGCGATGCTCGACAAGGACACCTTGACGCGTCCGGTAGTCGAAGCCGCCCTTGAAATGCTCGGCGTCTCGCCCAATGACCGAGAGTCGGACGTGTACGTGGACAAGGTCCGTCCTCGTGAATACGACGCACTCAAGAGTGCAATGACGGAAAATGTTGAGTGCGGGAACAGTGCAATCGTTACGGCGCCTTTTATCCGTGAGTTCTCTGATCCCGCATGGGTCAATCGTACCCAAGCTGCATGTGATGCACTGGGAGCGAATCTCACCTTTGTTTGGGTTTACTGTGATGCAGACTCAATGCACGCGTACGTGCGTCACCGTGGCGCCGCCCGCGATGCGAACAAGCTTGCAAACTGGGACGATTATCTGTCCGGCATAGATCTCGAATTGCGGCCACCGGCGCCGCATGTTGTCGTCGACAATTCGGCGTCAAGTGAGCCATTGCAGGACCAGGCCCGTGCTCTGGTTGCGAAGGTTCTGCAAGAGGGGAGTGCTGAGTAATGGCCGATGTTGTGCGAATTCTGGTCAGCAATGAGACTGATGATCAGATTGGCCACGAGCTGTTTAGTCGGCTAGAAGGGGTCGAGCTGATTACCTACGATCCAGCTAACCCGACATTGTCGGACCAGCAGCGACAGGCCGAAATCCTGATGGCGCCATATCGCGGTACGCATCGAGCTAAGCCGTATCTTCAGCAGTTGCCCGCACTGCGAATGGTGCAGTTGCCAGCCGCCGGTACCGATGAATGGCTTGACGACGTGCCCAAGCATTTGTTGCTTGCTGGTTCACGTGGCGGGCACTCCCGGCCGGTCGCTGAATGGGTTCTCTCGGCAATCCTAACTCAGCTAAGGCAGTGGCCAGCCTTGGTGCGATCTCAGGATGAGAGCGTTTGGGCGCACCGCAAATTTGAGATGGACACTCTTGCAGGTAAACGAGTGCTCATCATTGGAGCAGGAGGTATCGGCACCGCGGTTTCCCGTATGCTCGCCCCGTTCGATGCGGATTCGACTCTCGTGGCTAGTCGGGCGCGCGGCGATGTCCACGGCTCGGACGAGTTACCAAGCCTCATTGGCGGGCATCAAATCGTGGTGATCACCGCGCCGCTGAACGACGCAACGTTTCGACTCGTCGATAGGGATTTCCTCGCCGCGATGGACGACGGCGCGTTGCTGGTCAATGTCGGGCGCGGCAAGATCGTCGACACGGACGCTTTGGTGGGTGAGCTGCGCTCCGGTCGTCTTCGAGCGGCGTTGGACGTGACGGATCCTGAACCGCTCCCTGCCGATCACCCGATCTGGAGCTGCCAAGGTGCCATCATCAGCCCGCACTCGGCTCGCACGGTTCCAGGCACAAGCGCGTTGGTCTACGCGGTCGCGGCTGAGCAGATCGCGGCGTTCTTGGACGGGCGTGAACCGACGAACGCGGTGATCCGCCGGTAGGTTAGTGTTCCGGCTGGTCAGGGCCAGTTTCGCGGTCTAGAAGCTGGATGATTTGGCCCAGTGAGCTGTTCACGGTCGCGAAACCCCGGCGCATCTCCTCGCGAAGGTCAATCTGGTCCTCGCGCAACGCGTTGAGCGCCCCGGTATGGGCGCGCAGTTCGGCGCGGACTTCGGCGACGTCGCGGTCCGCGCCTGCTGCTAGTACGCGGGCCGCGGCACCGTCGGCTGACCGCTCACTCAGCTCGGCCACCAGCCGTTCCAAGCGCGCCACACGCTGCGTCAGTTCGTCGTCCGCCACGCCGTGATCCTACTGGCCGCCGACGGCTGAGCGGCAAGCTGGGGCATCCCGCCGTGGTCTCATTCGTGGTCTCATTCGCCCCGGTCCGCCGGGGTCCGGGTGAGTTCGGAGAGCTGGTGTTCCTGCTGGTCGACAGCCCAGCGGACGGGGGCGGACAGTCGTACGCTCTGCTTGAAAGCGAGCGTGGGGCAACCCACCGGGGGTTCAAATCCCTCCGCTTCCGCCATGGGGGACGTGTGTCCGCGGGGAGCGCGGACCTTTGGCGTCCGCCTTTGCCCCGGGGGTCGGACCCCCGGACCCCCGCCAGGGAGGGCTTCGCCCCCTGGACCCCCCACGGTGGTGCCGTTGGGTTCGATTCTTGCGTCGGTGACCTGGTTGCGTCGGTGACCTGGTGCATCGTCTTGCTTCTTGCCTTGTCTAGGTCATTACCAGGGCTGCTAGGGCTCCTGCCAGGAAGAGGTAGAGGGCGGTCTTGGCGGCGGATTTGCTGGTAAGAATGAGCTTCATGTCTTGAGTTGTACGGGGGCCGCAGGCGTCGTGGCTAGGGCGTGTGCGGAGGGTCTGGCGGGGACCTCCCGGAGGGGAGGTAGTGCGGGCGGGAGGCGTGGGCGGTGACGCGGGAGCGCGAGGGCGAGCGGGTCGACGACCTCAGTGACGTGGTGCGGAATGTGCATCGGCGGACGGAGGCGGTGCGGAGCCGGTTGGCGAATCATCCGCTGACGCGGGCGTATCTCGAGGCTGGGGTCCGGCTGCTTGATCGGGAGTTCTTCGCGGCGGAGGCGCCGGCGGAGGGGTTCACGCGGCCGCTGTCGACACTGACGCGTGAGAACGTCATCGCCGAGGTCGCCAACGGGCCCGCCGAACTGCCCCGCCACGGCACCCTCGGCTCGTTCCGCGACCGGTGGGCCTACTTCCCGGACTACCTCTCCGACCTCGCCCGCTACACCCTGCGCATCCAGCGCTGGTCCCCGCACCACCTCTCCGACCAGGCCACCCCCGCCCTGTCCGACGGCGATTTCGTCGCCGCCGTCGAGGAAATCGCCTACCGCGACATGGCCTCCATCGCCGGCGGCGGCGCCACCGCGCTGCGCTTCCGGTTCCTGCTCACCGCCCTCACCGGCCAGGACGAGCAGCTCCGCGAGGCCATGACCTCGGTGTACCGCGACATCACGACGCGCTGGGCCACCATGTGCGAGTCCGTGCTCACCGCGCGCGGGCTCCAGCTCCGGCCCGGCGTCACCTTCGAGGACCTCACGGTCCTGCTCACCGCGCTGGCCGAGGGGCTCGCGCTGCGCGTCTCCGCGGAACCCGAGGCGCGGATCCTCGACCACGACAAGCGGCAGTCGGTGCTCGGCGTCGCCGCGATGGCGTTGTTCGCCGGCTGCGTCGACCCGGGCGACGGCCGCCCGCTCACCGACGTCGTCGCCGCGCTGGCCGAGCGCGAACAGCGCCAGGCACCGTGAAACTCAGGCCTTTTTGAGTTCCCTCGCCGCGATGCGCGCGCGGACCTCGGGGCGGCGCAGCGGTGGCACCGTCGCCGGCGGCTGACGGCGTTCGGGCAGGTGCTCCAGCAGGTGAGCGGTGATCTCGGCGATCTGGGCGACGGCGGCTTCGAACGGCTCGCGGGTCGCGTCCGAGAGCGACTGAACACCGCTCACCTTGCGGACGTACTGACGCGCCGCCGCCTCGATCTCTTCACTCGTCGCCGCAGGCTGCAAACCACGCAAAGTGGTGATGTTTCGGCACATATCGAACAGGGTACGTGTCCGATGTCGTGGTTTTTGCCCTTCGGATCACACAGACGGGTTGTGGCCTGCGGACCTCGTTGACGTCGTGACGCGCGGTTAGGCACTCTCGGAGAAGTGCCTCTCAGACCGCGTTCCCTCCGCCTGAATCGCTCCGCACCCACGTCGGAAACCCCGGACACCCCGATCCCGGAACAGGCCTGGCACCGCGTACCGGCCGACGAACTGCTCACCCTGGTCGCCCACGTCTTCACCGCACACGACTTCCCCGAACCCCGCGCCCGCATGGCCGCCGAAGCGCTGTGCCACGGCGATCTCACCGGCACCCCGGAAAACGGCGTCGCGGATCTCCTGCGGGTGCACCTTCCCTTGCTGGACAACGGTTTCATTCGCCCACGTGCCGAACCGCTGATGATCGCCGACCGCGGCGCGGCGGCGTTGATCGACTATCGCCGCGCGCCGGGCCTGTGGGCCGTCGGCGACGCCATGGACCGCGCGGTCACACGGGCCGGGCGCTTCGGCGTCGGACTGGTTTCGCTGCGCGGAATCGGCCCGTTCGGCCGGGCGGGCCACCACGCGGCGCGGGCACTGCCGCACGCGATGATCGGTCTCGTCCTCGCTGCGGGCACCGATCCTGGACTGCCGGTCAACCCGCTGGGCATGGCCGCCCCGGCCGGGGCGTACCCCGAGTTCGTGTTCGACATGGACACTCCGACGCCGACCACCGGCGGCGATCCGGCGATGGCCGGGTTCGCGTTGCTCGTCGAGGTCCTCGCGGGCGTGCTGTCCGGCGTCGCCGACCACGACCACGACACCGGGCTGCTGGTGCTCGCGATCGCCCCGACGACCCTGCGCAGCGCCGACGGCTTCTACCGCGCCGCCAGCGCGCTCTTCGGCAGCCTGCTCGGCTGGGAGGGCGGCGCGCCGATCCGCTATCCGGGCTGGCGCGAGGCGCAGTACCTCGAACAGTGCCGGGCGCTCGGGGTGCCGTTGAGTGCTCCGGTCCGCCGGGACCTCGACAAGCTCGCCACGTCGCTCGGGCTGCCGCCGCTGACCAGCGTCGGCTAGGGGCGCGACGTCGTCTGGCGGTACAGCGCCGCGACGTCGGTGTCGAAGTAGCTGCTGTAGGACGTGTCGGGGTCGTCGCCGCCGTACTGGAAGCCACCGATCACACCGATCACCGTGCCCAGCCGGGTTTTCGGGTCCTGCTGGGTGACCCATGGGCCGCCGCTGGTCCCGTTCGGGAAGCCGACGCAGTCGACCCGCAGCTGGTAGGTGTCCTGCTGGGTCGTGGTGTTCTGGCAGACAGCCGGGACGTCCGAATCGTCCGGGTAGCCGGTCAGGGTGATCGGCTGGACGAAGGCGCCGCTGGTGGCCAGCTTGTTCGCGCCGGCCACGCTCTCCAGCGTCTTCGGGTTGCCCGGCTGATGCGCGGTCGCGAAGCCGACGTCGAGGTCCGGATCGGACGAAGCCGCCCAGCCCGGCGCGACCAGCTCGTTGCTCACGTTCCAGTACCCGAACGGCGCGACGCCGTTGTGGAAGCCGGGGGCGAAGGTGACGCCGGAGAGGTAGTCGCCGCCCTCGCCGTTGTGGATGCAGTGCGCGGCGGTGATCAGGACATCGCCCTGGTCGCTGTGGACGACGCTCGCGGTGCAGTAGTGCGAGCCGTCGACGAAGAGCGCGCCGACCGCGGTGCTGGACACCGGCGGCAGCTGCGATTTCGCGCCCCCGGCCTGTGCGGCGGCCACCGCGGAGCCGTCATCGGCTATCGGGTTGTCGGGGGTGGAGGTCACCACGACCGTGGCCACCACGGCGCCGAGCGCCAGCACCACGACGAGAGCGAGCAGCAACGCGGAACGCCGCACCTGCTCCCCCTCTCCTGCTCGACGATTACCCCCTGTGGAAACCAGATCACCATATTCTGACCCGGCTCCGACAGCGAACGCGGAGAACCCACAGGAAGCTCACAGTTGACATACCACTAGTATCTGTAACCACGGAGTAACACCTTTGACGCACGGGAGTTGGCGATGAAGCGGTTCACGGGCAAGGTCGCGGTGATCACCGGCGCGGGTTCGGGTATCGGGAGGGCGCTCGCGCTGGAGCTGTCCCGCCGCGGCGCCAGGCTCGCCCTCTCCGATGTGGACGCCGACAGGGCGGCGGCCACCGCGGAGCAGGCGGGCGCCGCCGCGCGGTCCTACCGGCTCGACGTCTCCGACCGCGCCGCGGTGCTCGCGCACGCCGAGGAGGTCGCCGGTGACTTCGGCCAGGTCAACCTCGTGGTGAACAACGCGGGGGTGGCGCTCGGCGCGACCGTCGAGGAGATGTCCTGGGCGGACTACGACTGGCTGATGGGCATCAACCTCGGCGGCGTGGTCAACGGGACCAAGGCGTTCCTGCCGCACCTGATCGCCTCCGGCGACGGGCACATCGTGAACATCTCCAGCGTCTTCGGCTTCATCGGCGTGCCGACGCAGAGCGCGTACAACGCCGCCAAGTTCGCCGTGCGCGGATTCACCGAATCGCTGCGCCAGGAAATGCTCATTGCCGGACACCGGGTGGGCGTCAGTTGTGTGCATCCCGGCGGGATCAAGACCAACATCGTCCGCGATTCCCGGAATGCCGGCGGCGAGGATCCCGAGCAGGCCGCGGCGGGATTCGAGAAGATCGCGCGGACGTCGCCGGAGAAGGCGGCGCTGACCATCGTCCGAGGGATCGAACGCCGTTCCGCGCGGATTCTCATCGGGCCGGACGCCTATGTGCTGGACGCGATCCCGCGGGTGCTCGGCTCGGCCTACCAGCGGCCCGCGGCGATGCTGGCGAGGTTGGGACTCAAGCAGATGGGTGGTCATTGACACGCGCCCCGTCGTATACGGGAAATAGGTAACGGCAGTTGTCCCCGCGTGGTCGGGTGGGTAGCCAAGAACGGCACGCGGGGTCATGATGGACGGCCACGACGTCACACGATGGAGTTACGTTTCCGACGTTTTCGGTGGAAAGGCACCAGAATGCTGACGTCCGCGCCGAGCATTGCCGTGTTTCCCCCGGAGGTCCCCCGATGTCGCGTACCGCGCAGCGCAGTGCGGCCCGCCCCGCGCCCGCCGACGCCGCGGAACTGATCGACCGGACCGGGATCCTCGCGGCGAGCCTGCCCAAGCGCAGGCGCAGCCCCGAGAACGAACCGGAGCCCGCACCGATCTACACGCGCCAGCCGGTGTGCGATCAGGATCTGCGCCCGAAGTCGGTGGTGATCCGGCGCCGCCGCTCGCGGTTGTGGCTGGGCGGGGCCGCCGCCTTCACCCTGCTCGCCATCGGCTGGCTCGGCGGCGGGATGCTCGGCGGGCTGTCCTCGTCGGAGGACGCCGCGTCGCTCGACTCGCGTCCCGCTGTCGCCACTCAGCCCGCGCCGGCACCGGCGCCGCCCGCCGCGCCTGTCGTCCAGCCGGAGCCGCGCGTCGAGCACGCGCCGCCGGTCACCGTCTACGTCCCGGTCCCGGCACCGGCGCCCCGGCAGGTCCCGGTCGCGAAGCTGCAGCCGCGTCCCGCGCCGATCCGGTCCGAGGAGCCGCGCGCCGAGGTGCCGCCCTCGACGAGCAGTCCCAAGCCGAAGGCCAACCCGGTCCAGGATTTCGTGAAGCCGTTCATGGACGGCATGGACAAGATGATGTTCGGCCAGCGCTGAGTTTCCCCGAGGTCCTGTCCGTAGCGGCCGGGCCGCACCGGTGTCGCCCACTGTCCCACCCGCGTCATGGAGACGTCCGGTGCGGGCCGGTGCCGAGGGACGCCCTGGGTGCGTTGGCTGCGACGAGGGCGTCCCTCGGTGCGTCGAGCGCACCGAAGGCGTCCCTCGGTAGCTCACTCCGTCCAGTGATACTCGTGTTCCGGGCGGCCGGTCGCGCCGTACCGCAGCCGCATCCGGACCGCACCGGATTCCGCCAGCGCGGTGAGGTAGCGCTGCGCGGTCGCTCGCGCCATGCCCAGCTCTCCGGCCACCTCCGCGGCGGACAGCGGGCCGTCCGCCTTCCGCAGCAGCTCGGACACCAGTCGTGACGTCGCCGTCGACTGGCCTTTCGGCGCGGCCGTCCGGTCCTGTTCGTGCAGGACGCGGAACGCGCGGTCGACGTCGTCCTGGCCGAGCGCGCGGTCCTCGGCGAGCAGGCCGCGGTAGCGCGCGTAGCTGGTCAGCCTGTCCGCGAGCTGGCGCGTGGTGAACGGCTTGATCAGGTAGTTCAGCGCGCCGGCCCGGATCGCCGTGCGGATCGAGGCCGCGTCCGTCGCCGCGGACAGCACGATCGTGTCGGCCTGAAGCTCCGGCAGCACGGACAGGCCCGATTCGTCCGGCAGGTAGACGTCGAGCAGGACGAGGTCGGGGGACAGCTCGCGCACGCGGGCGCGGGCCTCCGCCGCGGTGTGCGCGGTGCCGACCACGGCGAACCCCGCCACCTCCTCGACGAAACCCGCGTGCACCCCGGCGACCCGGAAATCGTCGTCGACGATGAGCGTGCGGATCATGCGTGTCCCTCCCGCAGGATGTTCGGCAGTTTCGCGACGAACAGCGCGCCGCCCTCGGCGTTCCCGGCGCCGGCCAGCCAGACGTCCCCGCCGCGGGCGCGCGCCGCCTGCCGGGTCAGCGCCAGGCCCAGCCCGTGCCCCGGCGCGATTTTGGTGCTGACGCCCTCGTCGAACACCGTGTCGCGCAACTCGCCGGGTACTCCGGCGCCACTGTCCACAACGGACACGTGCAGCGTGGTTCCCTCGGCCAGCAGGCCGACCTCGACAGTGGCCGGACGTCGCGGGCCCATTCGCGCGGCGTGCAATGCGTTGTCGACGAGGTTGCCGATGACGGTGTTCGCGGCGATCGGATCGGTCACCGTGCCCGGCACCCACGAGTCGTCGGACAGCGTGAGTGTCATGCCCTTTTCCTGCGCCTGCTCGGTTTTCGCCAGCAGCAGCGCTTGCAGGTACGGATCGGCGACGGTGTCGCTCACGTCGCTCGGCCGCGCCGACGTCGTCTCGGTCAGCGTCTGGAGGTAGTCGACGGCCTCGGCGTGGTGCCCGAGCTGCAACAGACCGGACAGCGTGTGCAGCCGGTTGGCGTACTCGTGACGTTGCGCGCGCAGGCCGTCGGACAGCGCGCGGATGCCGTCGAGTTCGCGGGTCAGGGTGTCGAGGTCGGTGCGGTCGCGGAAGGTCAGCACGGTGCCGATGTCGCGGTCGTCGCGGCGCACCGCCCGCGAGTTGATCACCAGCACGCGATTGCCCGCCACGGCGAGGAGATTGTCCACCGGGCGTCCTTCGTGGACGGCCTTGTGCACGCGCGGGGAAAGCTCCAGTTCGGACAGTCGCGCGCCGACCGGGAGTTCGGTGCCCAGCAGGCGTTCGGCCTCGTCGTTGCGCACGGTGACCTTGTTGTCCGCGTCGACGGCGACCATGCCCTCGCCGATCCCGTGCAGCACGGCCTCGCGCTCGTAGAGCAGTTCGGTGAGTTCGTGCGGTTCCAGGCCGTGGGTCAGGCGCCGCAGCCGCCGGTTGAGCAGCGCGGACGCCCCGGCACCGAGCAGCAGCGCGCCACCGGCGAAGCCCAGGATGCTCAGGAGCAGCTTGTCGAAGTCGCCGGTCAGGTCGGCGATCTCGAAGCCGACACTGACCTCGCCGACGACGCGATCTCCTTGCCGGATAGGCGTTTTGCTTCGCACCGAAAGCCCGAGTGTTCCGGCCTGTACCGCGCTGATGACGTTGTTGCCCGCCAAGGCTTCGTCCGGCGAAGTGAGGACCCGTTTGCCTACTTCACTCGGTGTCGGATGCGCGATCCGGATGCCCTTGTCGTCGGTGACCACCACGAACAACGGGTTGTCCTTGACCGCGGGATCGGTGTAGCTCCGGACCCATTGTTCGAGGTTGTCGTTGGGCTTCCGCGCTGCGGCGGCCGCGACGACCTGGGGGTCGGTGGCGAACGAGCGGGCGATGGCGAGCGCGCGCTGGCCGTACTGCTCGGTGAGCGTGCCCCGCAGCATCACGCCCACCAGTGCGACGCCGAGGCCGACGACCAACACGACGACGCCGATCTGCAGCAGCAGGATCTGGCGGCTGAACCGCATCCTCGGAAATCTGGCCCGCGTTGGCATGGCTGGGACGATACGCCCAGGTCAGCGCCATGAGCAAAATGAGCAAAACGCGGAGAACGCACGAAGCGCACGCAGAACGTCGACAAGCTTCACCTCGCCGGCGAGTCGACTTAACGTCCCCGTGACCGGCAGCACTGTGACCCCAGCAACAGCCGGTCGCCGCCAGCACCACCGTGACGAAGGAGTCACCCCCGATGACGTCCCCACCACTCATCGAACTCACCGGAGCCACCAAAAGGTTCCCGAGCGGATCCGGTTCGGTCCACACCGCCGTCCGTGACCTCACCATGACCGTCCAGCCGGGCGAGTTCGTAGCCGTCGTCGGCCCGACCGGCTGTGGCAAGTCGACCACGTTGTCGCTCGTCTCCGGCCTCCAGCCGCCGTCGGCGGGACGGGTGCGCGTCAACGGCCAGGACGTCAGGTCCATTCCGGACGGTGTCGGCTACATGTTCCAGACCGACGCGGTGATGCCGTGGCGGTCGGTGCTGGACAACGTCGCGTCCGGGCCGCGGTTCCGTGGAGTGTCCAAAGCGGACGCTCGCGCGCTGGCGACGGACTGGATCGCCAGGGTCGGGCTCGCCGGGTTCGAGAAGTACTACCCGCACCAGCTTTCCGGCGGGATGCGCAAGCGGGTCGCGCTGGCGCAGACACTGGTCACCCAGCCCAAGATCCTGCTGATGGACGAGCCGTTCTCCGCGCTCGACGTGCAGACCAGGGCGCTCATGCAGGACGAGCTGCTGCGCCTCTGGTCCGGGAGCGGCGCCGCGGTGATCTTCGTGACGCACGACCTCGACGAAGCAATCGCGTTGGCGGACAAGGTGGTCGTGATGACCGCGAGTCCCGCCACCGTGAAGGACACCTTCGACATTCCGCTGGAACGGCCGCGCAAGGTCGAGGAACTACGGATCACGGAGGAGTTCCGTGTGCTGTACTCGAATATCTGGGAGTCGCTTCGCGGCGAGGTCGACAAGGCCCGCGAGAAGGGAGCGAACCGTGTCGCTTGAGACCCCGGCGGCCACGTCCGCCCCCTTGCCGGTCCTGGAAACCGAGCAGGACATCCTCGCACGGGCCAAAAAGGCCGGTATCCGGCGCAAGCGCAACATCTGGGCGCTGCGCGCGGCGATCGTCGTGGTGCTGCTCGGCGCGTGGGAACTGGCCGCGACGTACTGGATCGACCCGTTCTTCTACTCGAAGCCGTCGCTGATCTGGCACCGGCTGGTCGAGTGGATCGGCAAGGGCACCGATTTCGGGTCCATCTGGTACCAGATCCTGGTGACCGTCGAAGAGGCGGTGATCGGCTTCGTGCTCGGCGCCATCGCGGGCGTCGTGGTCGGCGTGATCCTCGGCCGGAGCGCCTATCTCGCCGAGGTGCTCGCGCCGTTCATCAAGGCCGCCAACGCTTTGCCACGGATCGTGCTCGCCGCGTTGTTCGTGATCTGGTTCGGTCTCGGACTGTCCTCAAAGGTCGCGACGGTGTTCGTGCTCGTGTTCTTCGCGGTGTTCTTCAACGCCTTCACCGGTGCCCGCGAGGTCGACCGCAACCTGATCGACAACGCGCGCATCCTCGGCGCCACCCGTGGCCAGGTGCTCAAGTCGATCGTGCTGCCCAGCGCGACGTCGTGGATCCTGTCCTCGCTGCACGTCGCGTTCGGTTTCGCGCTGATCGGCGCGGTCGTCGGTGAGTACACCGGTGCCAAGGCGGGGATGGGATTCCTGATCGCCAACGCGCAGGGAACGTTCGACACCGCGGGTGTCTACGCGGGCATGCTGATCATCACCGTGGTCGCGTTGCTGGCCGAATGGGGCATCAGCACCCTCGAAGGCCGCCTGCTGCGCTGGCGCCCGGCGATGTCGACGGACCACGGCCGCGGGGACATCTGACATGCGTCTCAAAAGGACAGTCGGAATCGTGGTCGCGGCCGCCGTCGCGATGACCGGGCTCACCGCCTGCCGTGACTCGCGGGTCATCGATCTCGGGAACTCGGGCAAGCCGCACGTCAAGCTCATGGTCGGCGGCCTGTCGAAGGTGATCTACCTGCCGGGGCAGCTGGCCCAGCAGATCGGCGCGTACCAGAAGCAGGGGCTCGACGTCGAGCTGTTCGATCAGCCGTCCGGGGCGAACGCCGAGACGTCGTTGCTGGCGGGCGAGGTGCAGGCGGTGATCGGGTTCTACGACCACACCATCGATCTGCAGGCGAAGGAACAGTGCATCACGAGCGTGGTGCAGTTCGCGAATGTGCCGGGTGAGGCGGAAATGGTCGCCACCAACAAGGCGGGGCAGATCCGGAGCGGTGCGGACTTCAAGGGCCGGAACCTCGGCGTCACGTCGCTCGGTTCGTCGACGGACTTCCTGACCAAGGCGCTGGCAGCGCGTGGCGGAGTGAGCTCCAAGCAGTACACGCCGGTGAAGGTCGGGGCCGGGCAGACGTTCATTTCGGCACTGCAACAGGGATCCATCGACGCCGGGATGACGACCGACCCGACCATCGCGCAGCTGACGAACACCGGGCAGGCCAAGGTGCTCTACGACATGCGCAACGAGGAAGGCACCCGCGCGGCGCTCGGTGGCCTGTATCCGGCGAGTTCGCTGTACATGAGTTGCGAGATCGTGAAGCGCTATCCGGATATCGTGCAGAAATTGGCCAACGCGTTCGTCGAAACGCTTTCGTGGATTTCCTCGCACACCCCGGAACAGATCGCCGACATCATGCCGAAGTCGTTCGCGGGCGGGGACAAACCGCTCTACGTGAAGTCGCTCAAGGACAGCATCGGCATGTTCACCAAGGACGGCCGGATGGACCCCGACGGCGCGAAGAACGTGCTCAAGGTGCTCGGCGAATCGTCCAGCAACGTGAAGCCGCACAAGGACCGGATCGACCTGTCGCAGACCTACACGACCCGGTTCGTCGACACGGCACACGCCCAGGTCGCGCGGTAAGGACCTGCTCATCCGTCCGGGCGGCGGATGAGCGCGGTTCCGTGGAGGATCCCTTCCGAGTCCCCCCCCGCCGGGAAGGGGTCCTCCACGGGCTTTTCGGGCAGCCCCGCGTTCACCGAACGGGTCCGTCCGGCCGCTGACAGAACGGAGCCGGATGGCTACCGTGGAGCGACATGGGGCAACGGGGGACGGGGATCGAGTTTCGCCAGGCGCTCGCGGTGGGGGAGTTCCGCGCGCTGTGGGCGGCCGAGGCGTTTTCGCAGGCAGGGGACCAGCTGGCCAGGGTCGCGCTGTCGCTGCTGGTCTGGGAAAGGACGTCGTCGGCGGGGCTCACCGGGCTCACCTACGGCCTGACGTATCTGCCGACACTGCTCGGCGGCACGTTGCTGGCGGGGCTCGCCGACCGGTTCCCGCGCCGCGCGGTGATGATCGCCTGCGACCTCCTGCGTGCGGTGATCGCCGCGGTGATGGCGATCCCGGGCACTCCGCTGCCGGTGCTGTGCGCACTGCTGGTCGCGCTGACCATCGCGGGCGGCCCGTTCCGCGCCGCACAGCTCGCGCTGCTGCCGGACGTGCTGGAGGGCGAGCGGTACGTCGCCGGGCTGGCCGTCCGGAACATCACGATCCAGACCGCGCAGCTGGCCGGATTCGCCGGTGGTGGGCTGGTCGTGGGGATCATCAACCCGTACTGGGGCCTGTTCGCCGACGCCGTCACCTTCGTGGCTTCCGCGGCGCTGGTGTGGTCCGGGGTCCGGCACCGGCCCGCGGCGGACACCGCCGAATCATCGGCGAAAACCCGGCTGCGCCGTGCTTTCAGCCCGGACGGGGCCCGGATTCTCATGCGCGATCAGGGAATTCGCGTGCTTTTCGCGCTCAAGATGCTGGCGGGGCTCGCGGTCGCGCCGGAGGGGGTGGCGGCGCCGTTCACCGCCGAGCTCGGGGTGGGTTCGTTCGCGGTCGGGCTGTTGCTGGCGAGTGATCCGGTCGGTTCGGTGGTGGGCGCGTGGGTCTTCACGCGCTGGGTGCCCGCGCCACGCAAGACGTCGTCGATCGGGTTGCTGGCCGTCGCTTCGCTGGTGCCGCTGGTGTTCCTCGTGCTGCGTCCGCCGCTGCCGGTGAGTCTCGCGCTCGTCGCGCTGAGCGGGGCCTGTTCGGCGCCGTACCACATGCAGGCCGTCGCGCTGACCGCCCGTACGGTGCCGGACCGGGTACGTGCGCAGGTCATGGGCCTGATGTCGACGAGCCTGGTGACGGTGCAGGGGGTCGGGATCATGCTGGCCGGGCTGGTCGCCCAGCTGACCGCGCCCGCTCTCACCCTGGGGCTGGCGGGCGCGGCCGGTGTCCTGCTGGCCGTGCCGCTCGCGGTCGCGTGGCAACGCGTCACCACGGCGCGGCCCGACGTCTGGTTCCCGCCCGAACGGGCGGGCTGATGGTCGCTGGCTCAGTCCTCCCGGCTGTACATGGTGTCTCCCCTCCACTGCTCCATTCGAGTGTTCGCTCTTGCCGCCGGGCCACTCACCGTGCGACCGGGGATACCCTGAGTCGTGAGCGGAAGGGGGCCGGTCATATGAATCTGGGGGATTCAGAACCAGCCGGAGTACCCAGCGCAGGGATGGTAGCTCGTTCCACGCGCTGGTCAAACCGGTCCGGACCACGAGCGGTCTGGATGACTTTTCTTGGGGTGGAAGGGATAGCGCTCGCGCTGACGGCGTGGGCACTGACCCGTTCGGACTATCGGATCTCGGATTTCGGTTACTTCGCGGCACTGCTGGCGCTGGCGGTGGTGCAGGCGGAGCTGTCGAGGAACGTCGAGCGCATCCGGCGCACGATCGCCGACGCCCCGCACATCAACATGACCTCGGTGTGGACGTTCGGCGGCGCGCTGGTGCTGCCCGCGGGGCTCGCCGCGCTGCTGGCGGTGCTCGTCTACGGGCACCTGTGGTTGCGGTTGTGGCGCGACATGCCGAACCGGCCGACGTACCGGGTGGTCTACTGCGCGGCCGCGGTGGTGCTCTCGGCGCTGGCGGCGGGAGAGCTCGTCGGCGACCGGCTCGAGACCGGGCTGGGCGGATCGGTGCTCGTCGTCGGTGCGGCGCTGGTGTACACCGTGACCAACGCCGGGATCATCGCGATCTCGGTGTATCTGCACACCGATGGCCGCTCGCCGCGGTCGTTGTTCGGGGGTGTCGAGGACAACCTGCTGGAGTTCGCCACGCTGGTGCTCGGCGGGATGACGGCGCTGGGGCTGCTGTACGAGCCGTTCCTGGTGCCGTTCGTGCTGCTGCCCGTGCTGGTGCTGCATCGCAGCGTCCTGGTGCGGCAGCTGGAGGTCGCGGCGAGCACCGACACCAAGACCGGGGTGCTCAACGCGCGGGCGTGGCACGAGCTGACGCAGCGGGAGTTCGCCGAGGCGGCGGGCGCGAAGGGCACGTTCGGCGTGCTGATGCTCGACCTCGACCACTTCAAGCGGGTCAACGACACCTACGGTCATCTCGCCGGGGACATGGTGCTGAAGGCGGTCGCGACCACGATCTCCGAGCAGGTCCGCGACTACGACTCGGTCGGCCGGTTCGGCGGCGAGGAGTTCGTCGTGCTGCTGCCGGGGGCGCCGGAACCGGATGTGCTCACCGTGGCGGAACGGATTCGCCACGCGGTACAGGAACTCGTGGTCGACGTGCCGGGCACGGAGCCGTCGCAGGAGATCCGCGGGCTGTCGGCGTCGATCGGGGTGGCCATGTACCCGGCGGCGGGGCACGCCGTCGAGCGGCTGCTGCATGTCGCGGATTCCGCGCTGTACCAAGCGAAGAACACCGGCCGCAACCAGGTGGTGAGCATGGCCGTGGCGGCGGCTACTTGAGGCCGCCGACGGCCCAGGCGACCACCATCAGCGCCAGCATGAGCGAGATCGCCGCCTGCAGCATCATCGTCATCTTCGCCCAGATCCGCAGCGGCATGACGTCGGTGGGGCTGAAGGCGGCGGCGTTCGTGAACGACATGTAGAGGTAGTCGAGATAGCGCGGCTCCCAGCTCCTGGCCGCGCGGCTCGGCAGGTCCATCTGCGGGAACAGCAGGTCGGCGTGCTGCGCGGTGCCGAGCGCGCGCCGGCCCGGCCCGCCGCGGTCGAATTCCCAGTACCACAAGGAGAACACCACGATATTGGTCCAGTACACGATGCCACCGGTGATCAGCACCTGCGCCGGATGACCGCCAACGGTCCCGGTGCCGATCCCGATCACCAGCCGGACGGCCGAAGCGCCGTTGGCGACGGACACCAGCGCGACCATGGCCAGGGAGAGGCCGCGTTCGAGGCGGCTGAAGTCGTCCACCCGGCGCGGGTTGATCAGCAGCAGTGCGACCACCAGCAGCGCGGACACCGCGGGCAGCAGCCACCACGGCCGCAGCACCATTTCGCCAGGCAACGCCAGCTGCAAGGCGAGTGTCGCGACCACGACGATCATCGCGGGCCAGCGGGATTCGCCGGTCGTGGCGCGTCGCCAGGCCGGGATCTCCTCCGGCTCCGCTGCGGCTGCTGAGTTCACCGCGTCACGGTAGGGCGTCCGCCGCGGCGCCGCCAGTGGCCGTCAGCCGGCGGGCCACGTCGGTGCGTGACCGGGCGCCGAGCTTGCGGAGCACCTTCGCGACATGCTGTTCCACGGTGCGTGGCGAAAGGAACAAACCGTCCGCGATTTCCCGGTTCGTCCGGCCTTCCGCCAGCATTCCGGCGACTTCGCGCTCGCGTGGTGACAGCTCGCGGCCGTAGCCACGCCGTCCGCGTTGCGACGGCGCCCACGCGCCGTGTTCGCGGAGGACGTGCCGGCAACGCCCGGCGTCACGGGTCGCGCCGAGACATTCGTACGTCGTCGCGGTGGCGGCCAGATCGGCGACGGTGTCGCGGTGGCCCGCCTTCAGCCGGTTCAGCGCGGCGCGTTCGCGGGCCCCGGTGGCGAGGTAGGGCATCGGCAGCCGCTCGTACGCCGCCGCGGCCTCGTCGAACAACACCGCGGCAGCGGGATACTTGCCGCGAGCGCTGAGCAGGGTCGCGCGACCCGCAGCCAGTGCGGCGGTCGCGATCGGCGCGTCCAGGGTGCCGACACCGCGGGCGAACTCCTCGACCACGGTGTCCGCGTCCGGCCACCGGCCGGCCCGGGTGTAGGCCTCCGCGGCCGTGGGCACCAACGCCGCGGCCCAGACCCAGATTCCCTTGTGGCGGGCCGAGTCCATCGCGTCGTCGGCGGTGCGGCACGCGGCGTCGACGTCGTCCGTGGCGAGCAGGACGGCGACCAGTGTGGCGGCCGCGGCCAGCACGAGCGGGATCCGGCCCTGGCTGGGCTCGTGCACCTTGGTCGCCGCGAGATGCTGTCGCGCGGTGACGAATTCGCCGCGCACGGCGGCCAGGTTGCCGAGCACGAGCGCGGTTTCGGCCACGACAGGGGCGAGTTCGGTGTTGCCACTCAGGAGTTTCCCGGCCTTTTCGGTGAGTCCGGACCAGCGGCCGAGCAGCCAGTCCAGCCGGAGCCGGATGCTGTGCGTTTCCGCGCTCTGCCCGGCGGGCAGCCGTTCCGCGCGCTGGAGGTGTCCGGCCCAGATCATGGCGTCGGTGAGGTCACCTCGGAGATGATCCGCGTCGGTCGCCGGGAGCCGCTGGAACTCCGGCCACGCGGCGGGGTCCCCGAGGCAGGCCGCCGTGGCGATCCGTGCGGCGGTGAGTTCGCGGAGCAGTTCGGGGTTGCTCGTTCCGGCGGCGAGTTCCTCCGCCCGCCGTCGCCATTCTTCGTGCCAGGACAGCGGGGTCAGCCCGTCGTGCGGCCGGGCGAGCAGAAGCGCGGCGTGGGCGGCGAGGTCCGGCCTGTCACCGAGTTCGGCGACCGCGCGTTCCAGCTCGGCGCGGCCACGGCACAGACCGCCGGTGGTTCGGGCGAGCAGCGCGCCGAGGCTCAGCCGGACGACGCCACGGACGTCGGTGTCGAGCGGTCTTCGGAGGACCCGGTCCAAGGTGGTGATGGCACCGGGATGGAAGCCCCGCCGGGTGACCTCACTCAGTTTCGTGGCGGTCCGCGCGAGCCCGGAAGCGCTTTCGCCCGGGTCGGCCAGCACGTCACGCAGCAGCTCGACCGCCGCCACCGGCTCGCCGTGTGCGATCGCCTCGCCGGCGGCCGCCTCGGCGTATCTTCGCCACCGGCCGACGTCGCCTGCCGCCCGCGCGTGCTGTGCGAGCAGCCTGAGCGGCGGTGCGGGCCGGGTCGCGAGCAGCCGTACCGACTCCGTGTGCAGGATCGTCCTTTCCGGACTGTCCACAGTGTCCCGGACGGCCTTGCGTGCCAGCGGGTGCCGGAATCCGTAACGTCCCTCGCCGAGATCGGCAAGGAGGTCGCCGGTCAGTGCGGCGAGCAGTGCCGGGCGGAGCGTTTCTCCGGTGAGTCCGGCCAGTTCGCCCAGCAACGGGGCCTCGGCCTCGATGCCGAGCACCGCGGCGGCGCGCACCAGCCGAGCCGCCGCGCCGGGCAACGCGGCCAGCCGTTCGGTGATCGTCTCGCGTAGCGCGGCGGGCACTTCGAGGCTGTCCAGCACGAGTTCGCCGGTCGGCGGCCTGTCCTCGGTGTCGTGCAGCGCGCGCAGCGTTTCCTCGACGACGAACGGAATTCCGGTGGTGCATTCGCGCAGCCGTGTCGCGAATTCCTCGGTGACACCGGGGTTTTCGAGCAGCTCGGCGGCCAGCTGGCGAACCGCGCGGGCGTCGAGCGGGCCGAGGGACACGCGTGCCGTGTGGACGGTGGGCGCGACACGGATCGGTGCCCGTAGCGGCGACCGGTAGGCGACGACGAGGGCGAGCTCGGCGGGCATGGCGGTGGCCAGGAACCGCAGCAGGTCACAGGTGTCCTCATCGGCCCAGTGCAGGTCGTCGACGAGCAGGAGCGCAGGACCGCAGGCGCCCAGCAACTCGCGAATCGCGCGGAACACGCGGTGCCGCTCCGCGCCGGGGGAAGGAAGTGAATCCGGTTGCGGGGGAAGGATTTCCGCCAGCTCCGGCAGGAGCGGCCGCAGCACTCCGGCGACCGGGCTGAGCGGGCCGACCGCATGGTCGGCCGCGGAGCGCAGCGCTTCCAGCACGGGGCCGTACGGGAAGGGTTCGCGGAAGCGCTGGCAGGCCCCGGCGAGCACCCTTCCGCCCGCGAACTCCCGGTGGCGCGCCAGCTCGGCCAGCAACCGGGTACGGCCCATCCCGGGTTCGCCCTCGATCAGGACGGCGGCGGGGCGATGGCGAAGGACCTCGACGACGGCGTCCAGCTCGGGCTCCCTGCCGACGAACGCGGGCGGACCGGTACGGACGGAGATCGAGGTCGAACGGGGGATGGCCGGCCACATGACGGCCTCCTCGGCAAGCGGCTGCGTCCGGTGTGCGGGGAGCGTAAGCAGTGCTTCACGTAGCCGTAAACCGGACGTCGTCGGCCGTGCGGGTTGGTGCGCTCACACGTCTGCGCGTCCTCGGCACCGGTTGGCAGACCGCGAGCGGGTGGAAAATCACGATGCGTACGAAATGTCGGCGATTTCCCCGAATGCAGCACGGACGGACACGCTTGGAGGCAGGCGGGCGCTACGCGTCGTGTTGGTAAGAAACCCTACTTAAGGACTTGGCCGTCCGGGTGAAGAGCAGTGGGACGGCGGCAGGTGGAGCAATGGGTTGGTCCGCGGGGGAATGCGTATACCTATCTGCGCGGAGCCCGGATTGTGCGTGCCGTCCGCTACGCGAAGGCTCGCGTTCGGCCCACGTGGCCACTCCGGCCGCGTGCCAGTCGGCGAGGGAGAAGTATGAAGATCACGAAGTCCTTCGGTGGTGTGGCCGTCGCGGTACTGGCGACCGGCGTACTGGCGGCCACTCCGGCCGCCGCGGAACTCACTCCGCTGAACCCCGGTATGGTTCCCGCCCTCCAACGCGATCTGGGGCTGAGCGAAGGCCAGGCGCTCGCCCGGCTCGGCAGCGAGGAGGCCGCCGGCCGGGTCGCGCGGTCGATCGTCGGCGCGCTCGGAGATCGGCTGGGCGGCGTCAGCTATCACGCAGCGACCGGCAAAGCGCACATCGGCGTGACCGATCCGGCGTTGCTCGACCGGGTACGCGCGGGCGGCGCGGAGGCCGAGCTGGTCCGGTTCAGTGCACGGCAACTGGATTCCACTGTGGACATTTTGAACACGAACGAACGGTCCGCACCGGATGCCGTGACCGGATGGGGCGTCGACACGGCCGCCAACCGGGTAACGCTCTCGGTGCTCCGCGGGCAACGTGAGGTCGCCGAGTCGTATGTGGCGAAATCCGGCGTCGACCGCTCAGCGGTCACGATCGCCGAGGTCGCCGCGAAACCGATGCCGTTCTACGACGTCCGCGGTGGCGACGCGTACTACATCGGCAGTTCTTCGCGATGCTCGGTGGGTTTCTCGGTCCGCGGCGGATTCCTCACCGCCGGGCACTGTGCCGCGCTGACCGGCGGCGGCGCGCTGAGCGGATACAACCACGTCGCGATGGGCCGGTTCGGGAAGTACGTGTTCCCCGGCGAGGACTACGCTTCGGCGACCGTCAACAGCAACTGGACGCCGGTGGGGCAGATCAACAACGGCACGCGGGTGTCCGGGACCACCGAGGCCGCGGTCGGCGCCTCGGTGTGCAAGGCGGGCTCGACCACCGGCTGGACCTGCGGCACGATCCAGGCCAAGAACCAGACGGTGCGGTACCCGCAGGGCTCCGTGCGCGGGATGACGCAGACCAGCGCGCACGCCGAGGGCGGTGACTCCGGTGGGTCGTTCATCAGTGGCAACCAGGCGCAGGGGCTCACCTCGGGCGGCGACTCCTCGACGACCTACTTCTACCTGGTGAACAAGGCGATCTCGGCAACGGGCACGTCGATCGTCCTCGGCTGATCCCTCCCGCGGAACACCGAAGGGGGGGGGGGGGGGTGGGGTGGGGGCCCCCAACACCCCCCCCCCCCCCATCCCACACCCCCGCCGCGCCGGGGGGGGGCGGCGGGAGA
>NZ_JBHYIK010000021.1:49130-97310 GCF_042739735.1 Amycolatopsis sp. NPDC059027
GGTTTGAGTGCCTCCAGCGCACTCAAACCCGCCCTTCGCTTTCCTCGCCGCGGGAATGGGAGGTCGGGTCAGACGTTGCTGATCTCCTCGATCAGCCCGTCGACGTCGAAGTGCTCGCTCTCCATTCCGAGCGGCACGAGTTCGTAGGACGAGTCGAGGAACGTCTGGACGTCTTCGCGCTCCAGCTCGAACGACGCGTAGCCGTCCGGTGACTCGATTTCCAGCGTCAGCAGCGCGTCATCCTCGGACAGGTCAGGGCGGATCCGGACGTCGCCGATACCCGCCGGCTTGACCAGCCCGGTCACGAGAAGGTCACGCGCGAACGTCCACTCGATCCACCGGCCACGCTCGGTCCGGAACGAGACGGTTACCGCGAACGGCTCGTCGGCGCGGTAGGACAGGCGGGACAACACGGGCGTGGTGCTCTCGTTCAGCAACACGAACTGGCTCTGGTGTACGGCATCGGTGTGCACGGCCACTCCTGGTGTTCCTCGTGGTTCGCGCGGCGCGAACTTGTCGGCAAGGAGATGTACGAGCCCGGCGCTCGTGACGGCGAAACCGCCACGTTCACGCGATCGGTTGCATCCGTCCACAGTGGTGTAACACCGGCCACATACCCCTTGCGTCCGTGCGGATACCCGTGGTGACCACAGTGGACACCCGCTCGATCAGGTGCCGCCGGTCAGCGGCAGGGTGAGGCCGACCTTCACCCTGTCCATCGCGACGCTGGTGGTGAAGTGCCGCACGTTGGGGTTCTCGAAGAACATCCGGCGGGTGAAGGTCTCGAACCCCGCCATGTCCTCGGCTGTCACCACCAGGACGAAGTCGGCCGTGCCGGTGACGTAGTAGCACTGCTGCACGTGGTCCTCGGCGAGCACCTGCCGGCGGAACGCGTCGAGTACCGCCAGGTTCTCCCGCTCCATCTCGACCAGCACCACGAACGTCATCGACAGCCCGAGCGCCTGCGGCGACAGCACTGCCACTTCGCGTTCGATGACCCCGGACTCCCGTAGCCGCTTGATCCGCCGCTGCACCGCGGCGGCGGACAGGCCGACCTTGGCGCCGATCGTTTCGGCGATGGTCCGGGAGTCTTCTTGAAGGCAGGCGAGGATGGCCAGATCGAGGTGGTCGAGGTCAGGAGAGTGCACGCTTCAGGCTAACCGGGCAGGCCGCGAAAGCGCCTCGTGTTTAGTGCCGCTCACCCGGTGGGTGAGCCGCCCCGTATGCACCCGTTCAGGGCATTTCCGGTGACATGGAACACAACTGACCGGTCTACCGAGGGGTAGGACATACAAGTGGCCTGCCGTGTTGTCCACCGTCCGGGAGGATTCCCAGTGTCGACGCAAGCCCCTGGCCGGGCCGCCGTACTGGCCGGGCTCGGCGCCTCGCTGCCCGTCAAGGTTCTCGACAACCACGAAATCACCAGTCGGCTGGATACCTCCGACGAATGGATTCGCACCCGCACCGGAATCGTCGAGCGACGGGTCGCGGGTCCCGGTGAGTCCACTGTGGACCTCGCGGTCGCCGCGGGTCGCCGGGCGCTGGCTTCGGCCGCCCTCGCCGGCTCGGACGCCGTCGACGCTGTCGTACTCGCGACGTCCACGGCCGACCAGCTGTGCCCGGCCAGCGCGCCCCAGGTCGCGAGCCGGCTCGGCCTCGACGGTGTCGCGGCCTTCGACCTCAACGCTGTCTGCAGCGGCTTCGTCTACGCGCTGGCCACCGGTGGCGGACTGATCGCGGGCGGCATCGCGGGGCGCGTGCTCGTGATCGGCGCGGACACCTTCACTTCCCTGGTGGATCCGGAGGACCGGACGACCGTGCCGATCTTCGGCGACGGTGCCGGCGCCGTGGTGCTGCGTGCCGGCCTGCCGGACGAGCCCGGCGCGTTCGGACCGTTCGACCTGCACAGCGAGGGCGAGCTTGCTGAGCTGCTGTGGGTCGAGGCGGGCGGTTCGAAGAACCGGAACTCGGCCGACCCGCGGGACCACTACCTCGTCATGCAGGGCACCGCGGTGTTCCGGCACGCGTGCGCGCGGATGGCGGAGTCCTCCCGCGCCGTGCTGGAACGGGCAGGCTGGATGGTCGGGGACGTCGACCGGTTCGTCGGGCACCAGGCGAACATCCGGATCCTGCAGTCGACGGCGAAGCAGCTCGGCCTGCCCGTCGACGCCGTGGTGGCCAACATCCAGCGCGTCGGGAACACCAGCGCGGCCTCGATCCCGCTCGCGCTGGCCGACGCCTGCGCGGACGGCACCCTCGAGTCCGGGCACCGCGTGTTGCTCAGCGCGTTCGGGGCGGGGCTGACCTGGGGCTCGACGCTGTTGCGCTGGCCGGAGGTCGTCCCCGGCTGACGCACTCCGGCGGATCAGGTCGGCTGTCCCGAAAACTGGGGCAGTACGTCCCGGCCGCTTGGGGCGGTCAGCAGGTCCAGGTGACGGTGGGCTCCTGACGTCCGCGGAGCACGGTCTCCCCATGCTTCGACCAACGCTCCCGCTCGCTGTTCAGCGCCGCGCCGATCACCGCGTCGCTCGCCAGGATGCGCGACGGCACCGACTTCGCGTGCTCGGTCAGCCGCGCGGCCTCGTTCACCGCGTCGCCGATGACCGTGTACTCGAGCCGGCTGCTCGTGCCGAGCTGCCCCGCGAACACCTGCCCGCTCGCCACCCCGATCCCGAGGTCGAGTTCCCCGGCGTCCCGGACCGCGTCGCGGATGGCGCGCGCCGCCGCCAGCGCCGCCGTCGGCGCGTCCGCATGTCGCGTGGGCGCGCCGAAGATACACAGCGCCGCGTCGCCCTGGAACTTGTTCACCAGCCCACCACGTGCGTTCACCGCGTCGACGACGCTGGCGAAGAGCCGGTTCAGCTTGCCGACCAGTTCCTCCGGTGGCGTGTGATAGGCCAGCGAGGTCGAATCGACGACGTCGACGAACAGTGCCGTCACCTCGCGTACGTCACCGGACAGCGAAGCGCCGTATTCGAGCGCGTGCCGGGCGACCTCCGTCCCGACGTGCCTGCCGAACAGGTCTCGCATCCGGTCCTGCTCACGCAGGCCGGCGGCGAGCTCGTTGACCGACGTCTGGAGCATGCCGATCTCGCTCGAATCGTCCACGTCGACCGCGACGTCCGTGCTGCCCTTGGCGATCCGGTCGAGCGCGATCCGCAGCCGGTGCAGCGGCGCCGCGACCGCCCGCGCCAGCAGCGCGGTGCCGAGCGCGCCGACCACCAGGCCGATCACCGACAGCATCACCAGGCTCGCGGTGTGGTCACCGCTGCCGAGGTCCGGCGGCGTGGCCACGACCAGCACGCCGACGAACGGCACGCCGCTGGCCAGTGCCCAGGTCACGACCAGCCTGGTCAGCACGGTGACCGGCAGCGACCCCTGCGGTGGGGTCACCTCCAGCGCGATGGTCATCACCGGCCGCGCGACCCACTCGGCCGCGAGGTAGGTGAGCCCGACCGTCGTCAGCCCGCCGAGCCCGATCGTCAGCGCCATCCCGGCGACGTCCGCCAGCGAACCGAGCACACCCGCGAGCACGCTGAGCACCACCGTGCCGATCAGCCACAGGGTGCCGCTGACCACGGCCATGTCGACCGGCAACCGCAACGCGCGCCGTGCCTCGGCTTTCGTCGGCGGCCGCCCCAGCACGAACCACACCGCCGTGCGCCGCTGGAGCCACGCGGTCCACAAGGTGCCGACCAGCAGGAACAGCGTCACGATCCCGGCCGCCGTCAGCCCCAGCACCCAGCCGTGGTCGCCGACGTCATTCGGCAGCCCCTGCAGGAGCAGCAACAGCGCCACCACGCCCGACCCGCAGACGCTCGAACCGACGCCCAACGCCGCGAAACCCAGGCTGGTGCGCAGCACCACCCGGAACCTCCCCAGCTCGGCGTTCCTGCGCACGAGCTTGATCGTATGGTGTCGGCCTCGCCGCGGCGAGGACAGGCGCAGCCACCGACACCGTTGCCGATAGGTTCGCCGTTCCGGCGCGTTTCACCGGTCACCTGCCGCGACCGTGCCGGTGCGATCCGTTCAGAACCGCCAGCGGCCGATCCGGGCCATCTTGCGGACCAGCGGGAAGTACTTGGTCGCCCGTAGCTGCATCCTCGTGACCGGTGACACCTTCGCCATCACCTCCGGTGTCGCCCACTCCGAAGCGTCCAGTGCGGACACCGGATCCAGGCCGAACCGCTCGAACTCCCGCGGGTCGTCGATGCCCCAGTACAGGGTCGCCCCCGCCTTGCGGACCACCGGGTTGATCTTCTGCAGCTTGATTCCCAGCCTGCTGAAGACGTCGCAGATCAGCTCGCCGGACGGGAACTTCGCGACCAGGCGCCGCAGCAGCTCCTCGCCGCCCTCGGGGGTCAGGTACATGGTCAGCCCTTCGGCGACGATCAGCGCCGGACGGTCCGACGGGACCTGGTCGAGCCAGCCGAAGTCGGTGACCGAGGAACCGATGGTGCGGTAGTTCGCCCGCTCGGGGAAGATCTTCCGCCGCAGCTCGACGACCTCCGGGTAGTCGACGTCGAACCACTGCACGGTCGGCGGCGGGTCGAGCCGGTAGACCCGCGTGTCCATCCCACAGCCCAGGTGCACCACGACCGCGTCCGGATGCTCGCGCAGGTACTCGGCGGACCAGTCGTCGATCGGCTTCGCCCGCAACACCACGGACGCCGCTCGCTCTCCGGTGAGACCCAGCTTCGGGAAGTCGTAGTCGATCTGCCGCACCGCCTCGTCGGCCGCTCGATCGCCCAGAATCGGGTTGTCGAGCCGGCTGTCCAGCGCCCGGCCGTACAGCGTGGCGAGCATGGTCGCCTTCTCCTCGGTGAAGTGCACCTTCTCCATCGTGGTCACCCCCGTTATAAGTTTTAGAACTTCATGAAGAATGTACTCCCTTCCGCTCGCGGTACGAGCGCGTTTTGACGCGATTCCCACATCCGGCCGTCGAGCACCAGCGGCCGTTGCGTGGCTTGCTCTTGTCGTAGAACACCCAGCCGCAGTCCGGGGCGGCGCAGGTCTTCATCCGGCTCCAGCTGCCGTCGGCCGAGGTCAGGACCACGGTGGCGAGCAACTCGGCGAGGTTGCCGGTGACTCCTTCCTGGTAGGGGCTCAACATCAAGCGGCTGTCGGCGTGCAGGGGCAGGTCTCTGCTCGCGCGTGCGAGGTCGTGCGCGGTCTCTTCACTCGGTTCGCCGGTGCGGTTGACCGTCGCCATCCCGCGCAGCGCCTTTCTCAGTAGCTCGGCCAACTGCAGCTCGGCCGCCGAGAACTCACCCCGCTCGCGGAGCCAGTCCGGCAGTCGATCGTCCGGCGTGCGCCCGCCGAACGTCCGCTCGTCGACCGTGTTCATGAAGTCG
This sequence comes from Amycolatopsis sp. NPDC059027, assembly GCF_042739735.1. Lineage (NCBI taxonomy): Bacteria > Bacillati > Actinomycetota > Actinomycetes > Pseudonocardiales > Pseudonocardiaceae > Amycolatopsis > Amycolatopsis sp. NPDC059027. Next base: position 54,485 of record NZ_JBHYIK010000021.1, read on the forward strand.
TACACCGGCACCAACCGCTCCGGGACGCGGTGGAACTCGGTGGCCTCGATCTGCCAGTCCCATGCCATCGCAACACCACCTAACCGTTTTACTGTAGCATGGACACCGGCAAACGGCTTTGATGGTGTCGACCAGGGAGAATGATGAAGAACGCGGTGGTGACCGGAGCGAGCAGGGGGATCGGGCTCGCGGTGGTGCGGGAGCTGGTGGCGGCGGGGTACCGCGTCGTCGCGGGTGCCCGCACGGTGAGCGAGGAGCTGAAGGCGGCGACCCCGCTGGCGCTCTCCGTCGACCTCGCGTCCCCGGATGGGCCCGATCGGCTCATCCGGCACGCGCTGGCCGAGCTGGGCGGGATCGACCTGCTGGTCAACAACGTCGGTGGCGGAGGCACCCGGCCGGGCGGGTTCCTCAGTGTCAGTGACGACGAGTGGCAGCGAACGCTGGATCTGACGCTGTTCAGCACCATCCGGGCCACCAGGGCCGCCCTGCCGGGCATGCTCGAGCGGCGCGGGCAGGTCGTGAACATCGGCTCGGTGAACGCGCGCCTGCCCGGTGTCGCGGTGCTCGACTACTCGGCGGCGAAGGCCGCGCTGGTCAATCTCGGCAAGTCATTGGCCGAGGAGTTCGGTCCGAGCGGGGTCCGGATCAACACGATCTCGCCGGGGCCGGTCCGCACCGAGGTCTGGACTGCACCGGGCTCGGTCGGGGGGCACCTCGCGGTCCAGGCCGGGGTGCCGATCGGCGAGCTCGTCGAACGGATGCCCGAGCTGATGGGCTCGTCGACCGGCAGGTTCACCGAGCCCGAGGAGATCGGCGCATTGGTGGTGTTCCTCGCCTCCGGGAAGGCGCCGAACATCAGCGGTTCCGATCTCGTGATCGACGGAGGGATGGTGAAAACGGTCTAGGAATCCTTTGTGGACGAATCCGTGGCCGATGGTGAGCTCGAGCGAGAGGGGGAAGTCGTGGACGCGTAGTCATGGGCGTAGGTCTTGGCGTCCAGCAGGTGCTTCAGGGTGAGTGCGCGCGCTGCCGCGGGGTCGGAACGGCGGATGGCGTCGAGGATCGCGCGGTGCTCCTCGACGGCCTTGCGGATCTGCCCGGGCAGCCGGAGGGCCGCGCGGCGTTCCTCGCCGACCAGAGAGAGGACGGACCGCAGCAGGTCGGCGACGTCGTCGTTGCCCGCGTTCCCGGCGATGACGCGGTGGAACTCGGCGTCGGTGGCGATCACACGGAGCATGTCACCGTCGGCGGCGGCCTGTTCCATCTCGGCGACGTTGTGCTCCAGCTTGCTCACGACGCGCGGGGTGTGCTGGTGGGCGAGCCGCTCTGCGAGGGTCGGTTCGACCGTGGCGCGCAGGTCGAACAGCTTCTCGACGAGCTGCTCGTGCTCGGAAAACCAGCCGCGCAGCGGCCGGTCGCCCGAGCCGTCCTCTTCCCGGACGTAGGTGCCCGATCCGGCACGGATCTGGACGTACCCGATGGAGTCGAGGACGCGTAGCGCCTGTCGGAGCGAGCCGCGGCTGATTCCGAGCTGCTCGCACAGCGCGCGCTCGGCGGGCAGCCGGGAGCCGGGAGCGAGCTGCCCGGAGTCGATCATGGTGCGCAGATGGTCGACGGTCGCGCTCCAGACCTGTTCCGAGCGTGCCTCGTGCACGCCGGGCTCACCGGGATCGACCACCGCACCATCCTGTCAGGTCGCGGACGCTCACGGGATCGGACCGGTCCCGCCCATGGACCGGTCCGCCCGAGGCCTGCACCGAAATCACTCTCTCTGCCGTGAGGGTGCTGGTTGAATCCGGACATGCCCGCGACCTTCAAGGACCTCGCGCTCGACGCCAACGACCACCAGCGGCTCGCGGACTGGTGGTGTGCGGCCCTGGGCTATGTCCGGCGGGACTCGCTCACCGGTGACACGCGCCCGCAGGACTGGCCCGTGCCGATCGTCGACCCGGCTGGCAAAGGCCCGCTCATCTGGCTCAACCCGGTGCCCGAACGCAAGACCGTGAAGAACCGCATGCACCTGGACGTCTTCGGCGACACAGCGGAGCTGGTCGCCGTCGGTGCGACGCTGATCAGGGCGCGGGACGGCGAAATCGCGTGGGATGTGGTCGCCGATCCGGAAGGCAACGAGTTCTGCGTGTTCGAGCGGACGCGCCGCCCATGAGTGTCTGACCAGACACATCTCCATCGCGTCAGCCGATCACCGTGCTTAGGGTGCCGGACGTGAGCGTTTCATGACGTGGTGGCACGCGGTGATCATCTTGGTCGCGGGCGTCTGGGCGGGCACCATCAACACGGTCGTCGGGTCCGGGACGCTCGTGACCTTCCCCGTCCTGGTCGCGCTGGGGTACCCGCCGGTGACGGCCACGACGTCGAACGCGATCGGCCTCGCACCGGGCACGGTCAGCGGGGCGATCGGCTATCGGCACGAACTCGTCGGGTACTGGCCGCAGGTTGCCCGCTTCGGTGTCGCGTCATTCCTGGGCGCGATTGGCGGGACGATCCTGTTGCTGTCGCTGCCCAAGGACGCGTTCGAGACCGTTGTGCCCATCCTGGTCGGCCTCGCCGTCGTGCTGGTGATCATCCAGCCGCGGGTGTCGAAGTGGGTCGCCAAACGGCGCGAGGCCAACGGCACCGAACACAAACCGGGGCCGCTGCTGATGTTCCTGCTGTTCCTCATCGGCATCTACGGCGGCTACTTCACCGCCGCGCAGGGCGTGATGATGATGGCGGTCATGGGCATGCTGCTGTCCGAGCCGTTGCAGCGGCTCAACGGCACCAAGAACGCGCTCGCCGCCGTCGTGAACATCGTCGCCGGCCTGATCTACGCCTTCACCGCGCCGATCAGCTGGCCGGTGGTCGGGCTGCTGGCCGTCGGGTCGACCATCGGCGGCCAGCTGGGCGCGAAGATCGGCCGCAAGCTGTCGCCGACGGTCCTGCGCGGGGTGATCGTCGTCGTCGGGATCGCGGCGGTGGTCCAGCTCCTGGTCAAGTAGCGCGAAAGCCGCCCGGCGGCTTGGGCGCCGCCGGGACAAGGCCTTGCGCTACTGGGCGAATTCCCGGGCGGCGTCGAGGAAGAGGGCGTTCTCTTCGGGCGTTCCGATGGTGACCCGGACACCGTCGCCCGCGAAGGGACGCACGACCAGCTTCCGGTCCAGCAGGTGCTCGGCGAACGCCGTCGCACGCTCGCCGAGCGGCAGCCAGACGAAGTTCGCCTGCGTTTCCGGCACCTCGTAGCCCGCTTCGAGCAGCGCCGCGCGGACCCGGTCCCGTTCGCCGATGATCTCGCGGCAGCGCGCCATCAGTTCGTCGGCAGCGTCCAGCGACGCGAGCGCGGCGACTTGAGCGAGCATGTTGACCGAGAAGGCCACGTACACCTGCCGCAGTGCGTCCGCGATCGGCTCCGGCGCCACCGCGTAGCCGACGCGCAGACCTGCCAGGCCATACGCCTTGGAGAAGGTACGAAGCACCGTGACGTTGTCGCGGGTCCGGGTGTACTCGATCCCGTCCGGCACGTCGGTGTCGGTGACGAATTCGCGGTACGCCTCGTCGAGTACCACGAGGACGCGCTCGGGAACCGCGTCGATGAACCGCTCCAGCTCTGCCCGCCGCAACGCCGTCCCGGTCGGGTTGTTCGGGTTGCAGACGAAGACCAGCCGCGTCTTGGGCGTGATGGCGGCGAGCATCGCGTCCAGGTCCAGCGCGTGCCCGGACGTCACCGGCACCCGCACGCCGACCGCGTTCGCGACCTGGGTGACGATCGGGTACGCCTCGAACGAACGCCACCCGAAAATGACCTCGTCGCCGGGCTCGCACACCGCCTGGACCAGTTGCTGGCACAGCGAAACCGAGCCGCAGCCGACCGCGATCCGCTCGACCGGCACGGCCAGCTCCCTGGCCAGCCGGTCACGCAGCGCCTGCGAGCCGGTGTCCGGGTATCGGTTGATGCCCGTCGCCGCTTCGGCGAGCGCCTTGGCCACGCTGGGCAGCGCACCACCGGGCACCTCGTTGCTCGCCAGCTTGATCGCGCCTTGGATCGTCCGGCCGGGGACGTACTTCGGCAACGATTCGAGATCGGCTCGCGGTGAGACGGTCGACATCTTCGGCGCTCCTCGGGTCGGGCGGGACAGCACCGCCACCGTATCTTTCCGGCCGCCGATCCCGCGAGAGTCTTATCGCCGGTTTGGTCATGGGTGGCCTGCCACAGTGTGTTTCCCTGTTCACCCGGAGGTGCTTGAGTGGCGACATGACCTCGATCAGCACGGTGGAACACCCGCGCTCGGACGGAAGCACCCTGCGCCTGACCTTCGCCCAGCCCGTCGGCGCGGTACGCGGTGGCTTGGTGGTGCTGCACGAGGCGGACGGCGTCACCGACGGTGTCCGGCTCCTGGTGATGAGCCTCGCCGGCGAAGGCTGGCTCACCGTCACCCCGCATCTCGACGGCGACAACCTCACGCAGCAGGACCTGCTCGATGCCACCGACTCCACGCTCGCCTGGCTCAGCGATCGCGGGGTGCAGGCGGATCTCATCGGTGTCGTCGGCTTCGACCTCGGCGGGACCGCGGCACTCGTCGTCGCGTCCCATCGCAGACTGGGGGCGGCGGTGAGCGTCGGTGGCCAGGGCGTCGCGGAACTGCCCACGTTGATGGAAATCGCCGGACGGCTCACCAGCCCGTGGCTCGGCATGTACGGCGACGCCGGCGACGAGGCGGGTGGTGCCGAAGTCGAACAGCTGCGGGAGGCCGCCGCGTCGGCCGGTGTCGTCACCAACGTCGTGCACTACCCCGGCGCCAACCACCGCTTCGACGCCGATCCGTCCGCCGCCGCGGAAGCCTGGCAGCGCACGCTCGATTGGTTCGACGCGCATTTGCGCTGAGCGAAACGCGCCACGGTGCCCGGTTTCGGGTCGTGGCCGAAGACCTGGTTGGGGCGGTTAGCGAGAGTTAACATCGCGGGGTGACACACACCGCAGACGCCCCAGAAGTGCTCTGGCGCCCCGACCCGAGCCATGTGTCCGACACCAAGATCGAGGCCTTCCGCGAGTGGCTGCGCCGCGAACGGGGCGTCGAGGTGGACGACTACGCCTCGCTGTGGGAGTTCTCGGTCCGGCAGGTACCGGAGTTCTGGTCCGCTGTCACCGAGTTCCTCGGCGTGCGCTGGCACGAACAGCCCCGGGAGGTCCTGTCCGGGGCGATGCCGGCGGCGAAGTGGTTCGACGGCGGCACGCTCAACTACGCCGAGCACGCGCTCAGCCCCGGCGTCGCGGGCGCGGCGAAGGGCGACGACGAACTCGCGGTGATCTTCCACCGCGAGGACGGTGTCAGCGGGCAGCTGACCTATGGCGCGCTGCGGGCGAAGGTCGCCGCTGCCAGGGCGGCGCTGCGCGAACTCGGGGTCGGCAAGGGCGACAGGGTCGTCGCGCTCGCGCCGAACTGCCCGCAGACGCTGATCGCGTTCCTCGCCGCCGCGAGCCTGGGCGCGATCTGGTCGTCTTGTTCCCCCGACTTCGGTGTCCGCGCGATCGCGGACCGGTTCACCCAGATCGAGCCGAAGGTCCTGATCGCGGTCAACGGCTATGTCTACAACGGACGGTCGTTCGACGTCAGGTCCACCGTGACGCGGCTGCGCGAGCAGATTCCGACGCTCGCCGCCACCGTGCTCGTCGACTACGCCGGCGAAGGCAGGCTCGACGGCGCGCTCGACTGGGACACATTGCTCGCCGAACACGCCGGTGCGGAGCTGGAGTTCGAGCCGGTCGAGTTCGCGCATCCACTGTGGGTGCTCTACTCCTCCGGGACGACCGGCCTGCCCAAGGGCATCGTGCACGGCCACGGCGGGATCATCGTCGAGCATCTGAAGGCGCTCGTACTGCAGAGCGACCTCGGACCGGGCGACCGCTTCTTCTGGTTCACCACCACCGGCTGGATGATGTGGAACTTCCTCGTTTCCGGGCTGCTGGCGGGTTCCACCATCGTGCTGTTCGACGGCAGTCCCGGACACCCGGACCTGAACGTGCTGTGGCACCTCGCCGAACAGCATCGCGTGACCTACTTCGGCACCTCCGCGCCGTTCATCCAGAGTTGCCTCAAGGCCGGGATCCACCCGGCCGGGCGGTACGACCTGACCGCGCTGCGCGTGCTCGGCTCCACGGGCGCCCCGCTGAGCACCGAGGGGTTCCGCTGGATCGTCGACGAGGTCGGCAAGAGCGTGCAGATCTGCTCGGTGTCCGGTGGTACGGACCTGTGCGCGGCGTTCGTCGCCGGCGCTCCCGACGTCCCGGTCTGGCTCGGTGAGCTGTCGTGCCGCGCGCTCGGGGCCGCGGTGTCGGCGTGGGGCGGGGGGGGGGCCCCCGGGGGGGGGGGGGGGGGGGGGGGGGGGTGGGGGGGGGGGGGGCGCGCCCCCCCCCGGCGGGGGGGGGGGGGCGGCCCCCCCCCCCCCCCCCCCCATGCCGTCGATGCCGGTGTTCTTCTGGAACGACCCCGACGGCTCGCGGCTGCGCGAGGCGTACTTCGACATGTACTCCGGCTTGTGGCGGCACGGCGACTGGATCCGGATCACCGGCCGCGGTTCGGCGGTGATCTACGGCCGGAGTGATTCGACACTCAACCGCGGCGGGGTCCGCATGGGCACCGCGGAGTTCTATCGTGTGGTGGAGGGGTTCGACCAGGTCGCCGATTCGCTGGTCGTCGACACTTCGGCCGCCGGGAGCGACGACGGGCAGCTGCTCTGCTTCCTCGTGCTCGCCGCGGGCGCGGAGCTGTCCGACGTCGAGCCGGCGTTGCGGAAGGAGCTGCGCGGTGCGCTCTCCCCGCGGCATGTACCCGATCGGTTCGTCGTGGTGGCTGAAGTCCCTCGCACACTGAACGGTAAAAAGTGTGAGGTGCCGGTGAAGAGAATCCTCTCCGGCGTGGCTCCGGAGCGGGCCGTGAGCAAGGACGCGCTGGCGAATCCGGCGGCATTGACGCCGTTCGTGGAGCTGGCCAAGGGGTAGATGGGGGAAGTATGGCGGCGCGCGCGGTGTTGCAGGCGTGGTGACGGGGACTCGCGCACACAACACCTGGCAGCTGGCGGGGACCACGTCGGTCGCGGTGATCACGTGGGTGACGCGCATCGTCGGGCTGATGGCCATCGTGTCGGTGGTGATCCCGGCCGGTCGGCGGAACCTGCGCGGGCACCTGGCCGAATGGCTGGAGCTGCCGCAGGAGGCGACGGTCGGCGCGGCCACGGTCGCGCTGGTGTCCGGGGTGCTGCTGGTGATGCTGGCAGCCGGGCTGCGACGGCGGAAGCGTCGCGCATGGCAGCTCGCGGTCGCGGGTTCGGTGCTGCTCACCGCGGCGCATCTGGGGCTCAAACACGTCGTCGGTGCCGGGATCGTGTCGGTGATCCTGCTCACCGGGCTGCTGGCGACCCGCCGCTACTTCATCGCGAAGCCGGACCCTGTCGTCGGCCGGTGGCGTGCCGTGCGGGTGTTCCTGCAGCTGAACATCGCCGGGTTCGTCATCAACCTGGTGCTGCTGTCGGTCGCCTCGCGTAACGTGCTGGAGCCGCTCTCCTTCGGTGACCGGGTCGAGCAGTCGCTGCTGGCGCTGTTCGGCGCGAGCGGGTCGGCGGTGTTCCATGCGATGTGGCTGGAGGACCTGTCCGCGGCCATCGGCCTGCTCTTCGGGATCGGCGCTCTCCTGCTCGCGGCCTACTTCCTGCTGCGCTCCGCCGAACCGGCCCCTCGGCTGACCGATGACGAGGTGCGGCGCCTGGCCGACCTGCTCAAGGCGCACGGCGAGCGCGATTCGCTGGGCTACTTCGCGTTGCGGCGGGACAAGTTCGTGGTGTTCTCGAAGTCCGGCAAGGCGGCCGTCACCTACCGCGTGATCGCCGGGGTCGCGCTCTGCTCGGCCGACCCGCTGGGCGACCACGAGGCATGGCCGGGCGCGATCGAGGAGTACCTGGAGGTGTGCCGCAGGCATGCCTGGGTGCCCGCCGCGATGGGCGCGTCGGAGCTGGGAGCCACCGTGTGGGCCCGATTCGGCCTCGAAGTGCTGGAGATCGGCGACGAGGCGGTGGTCGATGTCGAGACCTTCACCCTCGACGGCCGGATCATGCGTGGCGTGCGGCAAGCCGCGTCGCGGACCAAACGGGCCGGGTACAAGGTGCTGGTCCGGCGCGCCGAGGACCTGCGTGAAGGCGAGCTGGCCGAACTGGAGGTGCTCGCCGCGAACTGGCGGGGCACGGACACTGAACGCGGGTTCTCGATGGCGCTGGGACGAATGGGCGACCGCGGTTCGGTGCTGGTGACAGCCGAACAGGGCGGTCGCGTCCGTGGCGTGCTGCAGTTCGTCCCGTGGGGCAAGCACGGCCTTTCGCTGGACGTCATGCGTCGCGATCGGACCGCTGACAACGGCGTCAACGAGCTGATGATCTCCGAACTGCTGCTCGCCGTCCGCGGCAGCGGTATCCGGAGCGTCTCGCTGAACTTCGCCGCGTTCCGGGCGCTGATGGAGCAGGGGCAGCGCATCGGGGCCGGTCCGGTCGCCCGGCTGTCCGCGAAGGTCATCCACTTCTTCTCGCGGTGGATCCAGATCGAAAGCCTTTACCGGTTCAACGCCAAGTTCCAGCCTCGCTGGGTGCCCCGGTATCTCGTCTACCCCGCCGTCCGGGAACTGCCCAGGGTCGGCATCGCCGCGTTCGAGGCGGAGGGGCTCGGCGGGCGATCTCCGCGCCTGCTCAGGCTGTTGCGCCGGGCGTGAGGGGGGTGCTGTTGGAGGCCTTCGGAGGGGTGTGTAACCTATCTGAGCAGTGGTCACCGGGCCTGGGAGGCTTCGCCTAGTCTGGTCTATGGCGCCGCACTGCTAATGCGGTTGGGGGTAACCCCCCCTCCCGGGTTCAAATCCCGGAGCCTCCGCTGGTATCTGGTTCGCCGGATGCTAGGTTGCACAACTGAACACGCGCCCGTAGCTCAGCTGGATAGAGCATCTGACTACGGATCAGAAGGTCAGGGGTTCGAATCCCTTCGGGCGCACGTCTGGTTGAGACAGTAAACGGGAAAACCGCCTGGTAACAGGCGGTTTTCTCTATTTCTGCCCCCTTGGCGAAGGTCGTGGTGCTCGCCACAGCCGGTCCCGTTTGGACAGACCGCCTCGCCAGGGAAGCGGACGGCGAGCCCGTGAAGTCGCGAACTCGCCGTCCCTGGGTTCGTTCCGGTCACCAGGCCGGGTCGAACCGCATGCCCTTGTCGTACCACTCGTCATCGCTCGCCGGCCGGGCTTCCGCCTTCTCCGCGGCCGGGCGCCCCACGCTGTCCGAGCGGTCCTTCAAGTACTCGTACCGGCTTTCCTGCTTGACCCGTTGCGGCCGATCGGTGCGGGGAGGTTCTTCGTCCGTCTGCATCGTGGGCTCGAACTGCAACCGCCAGCGCAGCCGGTCGGTCAGGTAACCCGCGTTGCCCAAGGGGCGCAGCAACTCGGCACTGCGTTCGGCCGATTGCCGCTGCGCCTTGGCGTAGGTGCGCATCACGAGGTCGGCGATCTCGGCCTCCGACATCCCGGTGACCGCGTCCGACAGCCGGAGCCGCGTCATGACCCCGTCGGTGTTGACCGACAGGGAGACCGCGCCGCCAGGGGACGTCACGTCCGCCGACAACGTGTTCAACGCGGTCACCATGGCCTCGCGCGCCTCCTCCAGGTGACGAGCGGCCTCCCGGCCGGCCTCACTCACGCACGGATCCCGCGGTGCCGTTGCCGCCGTTGCTGACCGTTCCGTCGGGCGCGATGTCGACGCCGGAGTCCCGGACCCGCTTCTCGGTCTGCCGTGAGGTATGGCCGGTTTCGAAGTTCCCCGGGTCGAAGTGGTCGCCGGGGCTGACGTCCGGTGGCGGCGGGATCTGCGGCAGGTCCCGCGACTCGATTCCGATGTGCTTGGCAAGGTCGTCGGCGGTGTCGCCCATCCCCGAGCGGATCTTGTCGACGTTGTCCATGAAGCTCGCGTAGATGTCGAGCACGTTGTCGCCGCTGACTTCGGCACTGTTGGCGACGACCTGGCTGAGTGCTGCCCCGGCGACGTTCCCGGCGACCATCGCGCCGTTCGCCGCCGTGAAGATGGCCCCGCCCGCTGCGGCGCCCGCGCCGCCGGTGGCGACGGCGAGCAGACCGGTGACCGCGCCGGCGAAGGCTGCGGCCAGCACCTTGGACGCTGCGGCGTCGCTCTGCTGCGCCTTGTCCTTCTGGAACTTCTTCGCCGTTTCCTTGAAAGCGGAGCCGAGGTTGGACAGGTCCTGCCGGGCGGTCGCGATCGCTTCGCGGGCCGCGACCACGTCGCTCTCCAGCACGGTGATCTTGGTTTCCACCCGCGCGTAGGTTTCGGACAGGTCGTTGATGTAGGACTTGACGGCGTTGGCGGCTTCGCCTCGCCAGTACTCCATCCGCTTCTCGGCCTGATCCAGCTTCGTCTTGGAGTCCGCCTGGAGAGTCTTCCAGATCTTGTCGAACTGGTTGATCATCTCCTGTAGGCCCTTGGTCGACTCTCGATCGATGTCCGCGTCGGAGAACTCGCGATAGGCGCCTGCGACCTCCTGCCGCATCTTGTCCCAGTCGTACATCTTCATCGCCATGAAGTCCGAGTAGCGCAGGTACTCGATGGCGTCGAGCGCGTCGTTCGCACCGTCGAGCAAGTCGTCCGAGATGCCTTCGAGCAGTGCTGCCCGGTTGCCGTCCTCACCCGACGTCGTCTCAGCGTCGAGCGCGCCGAAGTAGCCGTCCACGTCCGTCCCTCTCAGTTCTCGTCCAGCTGCGCGGCAGCCCGCTGTACCCGCGTTTTCGCGTCCTGGTCGGCCTTTTCGTACAGCTCGGCGACCGTCATGAGGGCGTGGCTGGTGTCCAGAGTGGTCTCGTGGAGCCTCTTGATCAGGTCCTCGATCAGGTGCAGGTGTTCGTTGTAGGCCTTGGCCACCGCCGGCATCCCCAGCGTCCGGCCGAAGGCGTTGTAGGTGGGCATCATGCCCGCGATGTCGAAGATCCCGCTCGCGCCGGACGAGGTGGGGACGTCGAGGCCGGACACACCCGCCGACGCCGCGGCCGCGGCGTCGGCGGCCGCTCCCAGGTCCTTGCTCGCGTCCCTGAGATCCTGCAGGTCCGTCTCGAATCCGATCATGGGCCACCTCGTCGTTCAGCCGGTTTTGCGTCCGGGCATCGTAAGCGTCGGCCGCTGGGCGAGAGGGGCGGTTCGGGGACATCGACGGGACCGCTGTGGGTCAGATCACCGGCGTTCTTCGTTGCCGGTGTTGGGGTCGTACGCCTGAGTTGTCCACAGTGGACAACTCAGGGGCGAGCGGCCGTCGCTAGGCGGGGGCCAGCTTTCCGAAACGTGCCTGCGCTCCATCGGACGCGTCGCCCCAGGCGAGTTCGGTGACGGCGGCGACCGCCGCGGGTATCGCCGCGGCGACCTCGGGGCTCAGGCCGACGCCGCCGGTCGTGCGGGCCGGTTCGCAGCCGATGATCAGCACCCGTCCGGCGTCGCCACCGAGCAGGCGCAGCAGCCGGAACACGGCGTCGCGGTGCAACCCGTGTGCGTCGACGGCGGCGGACGAGGGGAGGTCCTCGGAGGCGGCCTCGATCAGGGACAGGGAACCGGGTGGCCGCCCGTGCGGGGTGGCGTCGAGCAGGATCGTGGTGTCGTAGTCGCCGAGCAGGTCGGCCAGGTGCGTGCCGCAGATCCCGTAGTCCGCGATCTGCACCCAGTTGGGCAGGTCCGCTCTGGCCAGTTCGCTGAGCACTTCCAGGCCGAAGCCGTCGTCGCCGAGGAACATGTTGCCGATAGCCGCGACCAATACGCGTGGCCTCATCCCATCGCCTCCCGGTGGGTCTGTCCGGTGAACCGATGTCGTGCCGGTGGGATCCAGCAACACGGTAAATCTGTGAGCTGCATCACACAATAGCCCTACCGGGGCAGTGCCGATCAACGGCGGTCACTGTCCGTCCGCGCGTTGTCCGCCCTGGTCAGCCAGGCCCTCGCCGCAGCGTCGGCGCCGCGTGCCTCCAGCAGGCGGGCCAGGCCGAGCATGCCCTGGACGTCGCCGGATTCGGCCGCCGACTGGAACCACTTTTCGGCCCGCGCGGCATCGCCGCCCGCCTCGGCGAGATATCCCAGGTGAGTCAGCGCGGGCACGCTGCCGTGCTCGGCCGCCTGCCGGTACCAGGCGGCGGCCTGCTGATCGTCGCCGCGATGACGGGCGAGGACGCCCAGGTTCGTGAACGCCACCGCGTCGCCCTGTTCGGCGGCCTCGAGGTACCAGACCTCGGCTTCCCCGAGATCACCACGCCGGTGCAGCAACAAGCCCAGCCGGACCATCGCCTGCAGGTTGCGGCCGTCGGCGCCGCGCCGGTACCAGTCCTCGGCCTCCTGCGGCCGCCCGACTCGTTCCGCCTGGTGGCCGAGCAGGCACGTCGCCGCCAGTTCCCCGCCCTCCAGCGCGCGGTGCCACCAGCGGGTGGCCTGCGCAGCCCGGCCTTGTTCGCGCAGGAGGACACCCAGGTCCAGCATCGCGCCGGTGTTGCCGGCTTCGGCTGCCTGCCGGCACCACTCATCCGCCTCCGTGGGGCGGCCGCGCGTGATGAGGAGGTGCCCCAGCGCGGCCATGGCGTCGACGTCGCCGGCGTCGGCGGCCGAGCGCCACCAGCGTTCGGCCGACTCGAACTCGTGACGTCGCTCGTGGGCGCGCCCCAGGTGCAGCATTCCGTGCGGATCGCCGGCGACCGCGGACTCGTGGTACCAGCGCTCGGCCTCGTCGTGGGCTCCACGCTCGGCAAGCAGGCGGGCGAGCGCGGTCATCGAGACGCGGTCGCCGCCCGCCGCCGCTTTGCGGTACCAGGCTTCCGCCTCGGCGAGCTCACCCTGCTCCCGCAGCATCGCGGCCAAGCCGGCCATGGCCAGCACGTTGCCCCGCTCCGCGGCTTTGCGGTGCAGGTAGGTGTCGAAACGCTTGTTCCACTTCCGGGGCCGATCGGGCATCGGCATCGCTCCCTCCGGGACCTGCTCGGTAGTCGGGGATTCGGAGCCGGACGTGACACCGGAGCGCTCGGTGGTCTCGGTCACGTTCGCGCCAACTCGTCGTGTCGGCGCGGTTTCCGGGAATCGCGGCGGCATACTCGCTGGTCGCGGACCGTGAGTGAAAGGACCCGATGGTGGCGTCTCGGACCTGGAAGCCGTCGATGACCCAGCGGATCCTGCTGGTCGCCGCGGTGCTGGTGGCCGCACTCGTGGCGTTCTGGGTGGCAGGCCGCGGTGTCGGGGCCGAAACCTCGTCGTCGGCGCCCCCGCCGGCCAGCGCAGGTGATGCGCGGAAGCAGCTGGCCGAACTCACCGTGGCGCAGCGCGGCACGATGGACGGCTACGACCGGAAGAAGTTCCCGCACTGGGACAGCCAGGGCAACAGCTGCAACACCCGCGAGCTGGTACTCAAGCGGGCGGGCAAGGACGTCAAGGCCGGTGCCGACTGCAACCCGACCGCGGGCACCTGGACCAGCGTCTACGACGGCGAGACCTGGACCAAACCCGGCGACCTCGACATCGACCACATGGTTCCGCTGGGCCAGGCCTGGGTCAGCGGCGCGAAGTCGTGGACGAACGAGAAGCGGGAGCAGTTCGCGAACGACCTGACCAGGCCGCAGCTGTTCGCGGTCACCAACAGCGTCAACCGGGAGAAGAGCGACAAGGCCCCGGACCAGTGGAAACCGCCGCTGGTGTCCTTCTGGTGCACCTACGCGACGGACTGGATCGTGGTGAAGCGCTACTACGGCTTGACCGTCACGACCGGCGAGAAGACGGCGCTCGAGGACATGCTGCGCCGTTGCTGACCGGTCTCGCGGTGCGGCAAGGTGGGCTGCGGACCTGGGGAAGGAGCGGATCGCCATGGCGACGTTCGTGCTGATTCACGGTGGCGGCAGCAGTGGCTGGGACTGGCATCTGGTCGCGGCGGAGCTGCGTCGCCGAGGACATGACGTCGTGGCGCCGGATCTGCCGATCGAAGACCGGTCGGCCGGGCTGATCGATTTCACGAACGCCGTGCTGGCGGCACTCGGCGACCGTGTCGATCCGGTGGTCGTCGGCCATTCCTACGGCGGGATCACCGCGCCACTGGTGTGTTCGAAGGTGTCCGCGCGATTGCTCGTGTTCGTCGCCGGGATGGTTCCGGCGCCCGGGGAGAAGCCGGGCGACTGGTGGGGCAACACGGGGTTCGTGGGACCCGAAGGTCTGAGCCAGGCCGAGACCTACTTCGGCGATGTGCCCGAGCCGCTCGTCGCCGAGTGCCTGGCCCACGGTCGCTCGCAGGTCAGCGCCGAGGGGAACGAGCCATGGCCGCTCGAGGCGCTGCCCGATGTCCCGGCCAAGGCGCTGTTGTGCCGGGACGACCGGTTCTTCCCGCCGGAGTTCCTGCGTCGCGTCACCCGTGAACGGCTCGGCGTCGAACCCGACGAGATCGACGGCTCCCACATGGTGCTGCTCAGCCGCCCGAAAGAGCTCGTGGACCGGTTGGAGAGCTACCTCGCGGGTTGATCGCCACCTGGACGGACGGCGGGGGCGTTCGGCGGCTGATGCTCGGTGCCGAATCGCGAACGCCCCATGCCCCTCGCACTCGCGTTACCAGCGATCCAGGTGCAGTGACTTCGACAGCGGCTCCCTCGCGGCGGGCTTGAAGGAGTCGCCGGTGTAGAACGCGGTCGGGATGAGCGCGGCCTGGTGGACGTTCGATGGGAGATCGAGGATTTCCGCGGCCTCCTTCTCGTAGGTCAGGTGCAGCGTGGTCCACGCCGTACCGAGGCCGAGCGAGCGCGCGGCGAGCATGTAGCTCCACACCGCTGGCAGCAGAGACGCCCACAGCGGCGCCTGGTTCCCCGCCGGCAGTTCGCCCTCGCTCGCCTCGATACAGGGGACCAGTAGCACCGGGACCTCGCCCATCCGCTCCGCGAGGTACTCGGCGCTGTCGCTGACGCGCTGCTGCACCTTCGAACGTTCGGGGTCGTCCGCGTACTGCTTGCCGGCGAACTGCTTGGACGATCGGTACTTCTCGAAGCCTCGCCGGTACAACTCGCCCAGCGCGGCTCGCTGAGCCGCGTCGGTCACGACCAGCCAGTGCCAGCGTTGGATGTTGCCGCCCGCCGGCGCCTGGAGCGCGGCGGTCAGCGCCTGTTCGATCAGCTCGGGCGGGACCGGGCGCTCGAGGTCGAGCCGCTTGCGCACGGTGCGGGTGGTCGTCAGAAGCTCCTCAGGGGTCATGACGTCATCATGCCGATCACCGGGTCGCTGTCCGACATGCGGACAGCGAAGCGCGGTCGCGGTCCATGGCAGGCCAGGACCACGGATCTAGGATCGTGGGAATGGGCGAACCCCCGAGTTCGATGGGCCTGGGAACGCGGCTACGGCACGTGCTCGAGCTGCTCGACGGCGACGTCGCGAGGTTTCTCGTCGACCTCGGGCTGACCGACTACCGACCGCGATACAGCCCCGTCGTGCGTGCGTTGGCCGCACACGGCGCCCTGTCCATCCGCGACCTGGCTCGCGAAACAGGTGTCACCCACTCCGCGGCGAGTCAGACAGTGGCGCAGATGAACCGCGCCGGGCTGGTCACGCTCGCTTCCGGGGCCGACGCCCGCCAGCGCATCGTGTCGCTCACCGGCAAGGCCAGGGACCTGGTGCCGATCCTGGACGCCGAATGGGCGGCGACCAGCGAAGCAACCGCGCAGCTCGAAGCCGAACTGCCTTTTTCACTGGGGGAGATGATCACCGCGATCGTCGACGCGCTGGAGCGCAAGTCGTTCCGCGAGAGGATCGAAGATACCGAGCAGGCGAAAGCCCTGCTTCGGGTGGCGCGGGCTTCCGGTCGTCAAGGACCGTGAAGCGGAAGCAGGAAGACGGCCCAGACGATCTTCCCGCCGGGACGCCGCTCATATCCCCAGTCTTCGGCGAGGGCGTGGACCAGCTGGAGTCCTCGGCTGCGTGCCACCTTCGGGGACGGCTCCTTGAGCCTTGGCACCTCGCTGCCGGAGTCGAACACCCGCAGCGTCAGCCGCTCACCGGTGCACTGCAGCTCAAGCCGATCCGGGTGCTCGCCGTGTTCGAAGGCGTTGGTCACCAGCTCGGACGTCGCGAGCAGCACGTCATCCATCGATTGGCCGTGCACACCCAGGCCCGTCAGCACGTCCCGGACAGCGTGCCGGGCGATGGCCGGAGCGGTCACATCCGCCGGGAGGCGGAGCGACACGACAGCGGTCGAGACGGGCCCGGCGGCGGGCAGCCGAGACGTCGTCATCGTTCCCACACCTCCCAGCGGGTCTCGTGCTCGCCCGGCAAGTACCCATCGCGAGCGGCGTTCAATCAGATGTCGTCAGTGATATCCGTTTCGTTCAGCCGTGAGCGGAGCTTCTTCAGTGTGGCCGCCAGCAGCCGGGAAACCTGCATCTGAGACACCCCGACACGGCGGGCGATATCCGATTGGCTCATTCCCGACCCGAAGCGCAGTGCGACGATTTTGCGCTCCCGCTCGGCCAGGCCGTCCAGCAGGGGGCGTAACGCCTCCCTGAGCTCCGCTTGGCCGAGGTTGGCGTCAGGGGCGCCGAAGCGGGTGTGGGCCGAGTTTTCCAGCAGGTTGTCCAGGGAGGCGCCGTACCGGCCCTGGCCGGCTCGCAGGCCTTCGTAGACGTCTTCCATCGACACGCCGAGGTGCGTGGCTATCTCACTGGGGCGCGGCGCTCGCGACAGCTGGATCGTGAGTTCCTCCCGGGCGGCGGAGATGCTCGCGCTCAGCTCTTTCAGCCGCCGGGGGACGCGGACCGACCAGCTGTTGTCGCGGAAGTGGTGACGAAGCTCACCGGAAATCGTCGGTACCGCGAACGCCAGGAAGTCGGTGCCCTGGGCCGGATCGAAGCGATCCACGGCGTGGATCAGGCCGATCGTCGCGATCTGGACGAGGTCGTCCATCGCCTCGTCGCGGTTGCGGAACTTGCGGGCGAGGTTCCGCGCGAGCTCGAGGTGGGCACGGACCAGGCGGTCACGGATCGCCTCGCGCTCCGGATCCTCCGCCGGCAACTCGGCCAGTTTGGCGAACAGTGGCGTGACGTCGAGTTCGTTCTCCCCGACCGGATCCGTCACGGGCGGGCCGCCGCACTCTCCCGGACCAGCCGGACGCTGGAGCGATATCCGCCTTCGGCAGGCGTGACAGACCGGTGCGCCGAGGTCGCGAGCGCGGTGAGCAGCTGCCAGGACAGCCCGTTCTCCTCACCCTGTTCGGGTGATTCCGACAACACCGAAACAGTCACTTCGATGCGCCCGTCGGACCAGGAGAACACACAGGTCAGCCGTCCGTCGTTGGCGGCGGGCAGCAGGAGCGAACAGGCCTCGTCGACGGCCATCCGGAGGTCCTCAACCGCGTCGAGGTCGAAGTCCTGGCGCATCGCGATATCGGCCACAACGGTCCGCAGTGTGGGGACGACGTGCGGGATAGCAGCCGTACGCACCTCGATGACCTGGGCGTTTTCGTGGTCGAGCGGGGCGTAGTCGTCCTCCACGTGTCTTCCTCTCTCCGGCTCGCGCTGGCGGCAGCAGGTGTCCGGGGATGCCCCGGACACCGAATGCCCGTGCTCTGAGCAAACCAAACCCGCGTTTGATTCGGAGCACCGGCGGGCATGTACCGGTCGAGGAGTTGATCCTGGGAAAGGCGGGGACGACATGGCTGACGTGAGCCGGCTGCCCAACGTGGTCGCGGAAGAGTGGGAGTGGCAGCTGCGCGGTTCCTGCCGGGGGGCGGACAGCAGCCTCTTCTTTCATACCGACAACGAGCGCGGATCGGCACGCGAACGGCGGGAATCACGTGCCAAGGCGATTTGTCACACGTGCCCTGTGCTGGCGCAGTGCCGGGAGCACGCGATGGCCGTGCAGGAGCCATACGGGATCTGGGGCGGGCTCGGCGAGATCGAGCGGCGGGAACTCTTCCTGCGTGAACGCAGGGCAAAGCGGAAGGCTTTGAGTGCTCGCTGACGACCGCTGAACAACCGTTCAACCGATCGCCGTGGCGCCGTTGTGCCCGAAAAGTATGGCGGGCCTCGTCGGGGCAGTCGCCTTCTGGGTTAGGGTTGGGTCTCCAGTTGTCTGGGACCGTGACACGGTTGCCGCTTGAGACCACAGGCGCGTACCGGCGCAGTATCGGCGCCTGACGAGGAGAAACTGCATGCCCGCAGCCGAGCAGAACGCCACCCCGCCCGGGTTCGGTATCACCCTGGACACCGGAGCGTCCGAGCCTCGGGTGGTGGTCACCGGCGAACTCGATCTGCTGACCAGCCCGCAACTGCAGGAGGCGTTGGCGGGACTGATCGCGGAGAAGCGCTCGCGACGCGTGGTGGCCGATCTGACCGGGGTGACCTTCTTCGATTCGTCCGCGCTGAACGTGGTGCTGCACGCACAACGCCAAGCTGGTGAGCAGGACGTCGCGCTGGAAGTCGTGCCGAGTCCCGCTGTCAGCCGCGTGATCGAACTCACCGGTGTCGCCGACCATCTGAGCGTGTCGGAGGAACCGCCCGCCTGATCCCCCGATACGGTCTGGCGACCGATCGGCACGCGGGATTCCTGGGGGCAGCACGATGATGGGGCGCACGCATGCCCTGACCGGGTGGTGCGCAGGGCTGGCGCTTGCGCCCACCGTAGGTGCCGGCTCACTGCACCAAGCCGTGGTTTTCGGTGCCACCACAGCCGGTTTCGCCCTGCTGCCCGACCTCGACCATCCCGGAGCGAGGGCATCACGTCTGCTGGGATGGCTTACGGGACTGATCTCGTGGTTGCTTCGCCGGGTCTCGGCCGCGACGTACGCCCTGACGAAGGGGCCGCGCGACGAGAACGTGACGGGAAAGCACCGCCACCTTTCGCACACGGTTCTCTTCGCGGCCGGGCTGGGGGCGGCGACCGCGGCGGGAACCTCCGCCGGCGGGCCATGGGCGGTCTTCGGAGTGGTGGTCCTGGGGCTGCTGCTCGCGGAAGGTGCGCTCGGAGACTGGTTGCTGCCGGTGAGCGGGGCGGCCGTCGCCTGGTGGGTCTGGACCGCCCCGCCCGACCACGCCGCACAACTGCAGGAGATCTCGGGCTGGCTGGGTTTTGCGGTGGCGGCAGGGTGCATCACCCATTGCCTGGGAGACGCGCTCACGGAGTCAGGCTGCCCGTTCCTCTTCCCGCTTCCGATCGCAGGGGAGACCTGGTACGAGATCCGGCCGCCACGCCCGTTGCGTTTCCGGACCGGCAAGAAGGTCGAGAAACGACTGATCTTCCCGGTGTTCGTGGTCCTCGCGGTGCTGTTGGTACCTGGGGTGTGGGATCAGGCGACCGGCACCTTGCAGCGGCTGTTCAGTCCGCCGACGACCCAGACAGCGACGCCCTGAACGCAGCGGTCCGTTCGATCGCCGCAGCGGTGTCGGTGTAGTCCCTGGAACGCACGATGCGGCCGTCGCGGGCGGTCAGAACCATCACGTAAGACGAAGTGAACGTCGAACCGTCCGACAGGACTTCGTTGTGCAGATCGAATTCTGCGACGATGACCGCGGGATCGACGGTCTCGTGCACCACTACGTGCTCGGCCTTGATCAGGCGGCGTGCCTCGCCTACGGCTTTGAACCTGGCGCGCAGCTCTTCACGGCCCTGCGTCACCCGCGGTACTCCGGGGATGGTGAAGGGCAGCTCGATCACGACGTCCTCCGCGTAGAGATCCGCCACGTCGTCCCAGCGGTTCTCCACAGAAGCGGTGAGGAATTTGTCGAACACCTGATGAGCATCGCTCCGTGGCTTCGCCCCAGCCCCCATCACCTCTGCCGCTCCGGCATAGTTCGGATAATCGCGATAGTGGGTGATTTGGCCGTCCGCCACCGTCAGGACGCCGACCGACGACGGGAAGCGATACGGCGTCCCATCATCCACGGAACGTCCCTCGGCGATGAGCTCGACGACGAAGCCCGAGTCGGTGAGGTGTGTGGCGACCTGCACTTTTTCCAGGCCCAGCTGACGGGCGCGGACACCACCGGCGGCCAGAGTTGTCATGATGGCGTCTCGTCCTTCGAATCGCTGTGGCATGCCGCCCGAGCTGAACGGGAACTCGTAGACGGCATCTTCCGCGAACAGCTCGGCCATCGGGGAAGCATCGATCGATTCCATGCCCTGACGGACAAGCTGAGCGATTTCGGACACGGTTCGGGTCATCGGAAATTCTCCAGGGAGACAGAGTGTTGAATCGGAACGGTGCACCCGCTTCCGACGATACGGAACGCCCGTTCCGGTTGTCAACGAGACCAGGAGGCCTCGATGGAAAAAGCTGTTCTGCGTGCCGACGCGCGACGTAACCGTGCTCGCGTTCTGGCGGCCGCGGAAGAGGCGTTCGGCGCGGAGGGCCTCGCTGTTCCGCTCGACGAGATCGCACGTCTCGCGGGCGTAGGGGCGGGCACGGTGTACCGGCATTTCCCCAGCAAGGAAGCCCTCTTCCAGGCTGTTGTCCTGGAGCGCATCGACCAGTTCGCACAGGAGGCCAGGGCCCTGCTGGCCGCAGATGATCCAGGCGAGGCGTTCTTCGACTACTTCCAGCGTGTCATTCGCCAGGCGTCGGTGAACCGCGCCATCTGCGAGGCATTGGCCGAGTCGAGCGGGCTCGGCTTCAAGGCTGAGGCCGGCGACGACTTCCGTGCCGCCCTCGACGCCCTGCTCGAGCGAGCGCAGACAGTCGGAGCTGTGCGTACGGACATCGACGGTGACGATCTGCGGGCACTCATCGTCGGATGCCTTGCGGTGGAGCGCTATTCGCCGGACAGCCGACATCTGCTGCACGTCGTCATCGACGGTCTGCGGACCACCGCAGTCGAAGCCTGAGTGGATCCCGGCCGATCTTGGATGGCTGGCGAGTCAAATGCCGCTCGGCAATTCGGCGGTTGGCTTGTCTCATGCCTCGCAGGGATCGATGACGGTGACCCATCAGGCTAGGCTTCCGCCGAGGACAACCACTCGGATCGTCGAGCTGACCGTGCTCCCCGCTCGTTGACAGCCCGACGACGGCTGCACCGGGCGCCCGGGTCGGACGAAGTCGTCCAGTCGCTTGGCGATGGTCGACCCCTGAGTTCGCTGGATGCAACCTGCGTGTACTCCAGGTCCGTCTGCTCGGTATGCGGAAGCTTGTGGGGCCAGTCTTTGTCGTGGCAGTCGCTGTCGGCTGTGGTCACCCAGCCGGTTCGGGTGATGCACCGATGTGTCCGGATATAGGGGCGCCGGCCGGAATCAGCTTGGACATCTCGGCAGGCGCGGCACCTGGGATCACACGAGCTATCGTCGAAACCTGTTGGCAGGGACAATGCGTCACGAGGCAGGTCGAACTGACACAGTCGACCGGGCCGGTTCACCCGAGCTGCGGAGGAAACGACCCTGCCAGCGTCTGCTCGGCTCAGGTGGAGCCGACCGGCGGCCGCCACGGATTCGCGGACGTGCCGGGGCTTCCCATGCAGCAGGTTCGCGTCACAGTGACATTCGGCACCGACAAACCTCAAGCACTTGAAGTCATGCCTGTGGCACTCCACCCTGGCGGACCCGCGTGCGGTGCTGTCGGTCCGCAGGCGCAGCTAGTCGTCGAAGCAGATCACAAGGTTCATTCGCGCTGACGTGGTCCTCGGAAGCTCACGCTGCGACTTGGACTTCATGTGCAGTGTTGTAGAGAGGCTGCTGTTTCGGATCCAGCCAGCGCGGCGGAATGAACGCGACGCGGCCATTGACCAAGCGGACCTCCCAGTCCGTGTGGTGCAGTTCGCGTTCGTGTTCCTCGCATACGAGCGCGAGGTTGACCAAGTCGGTGGAGCCACCGTCCATCCAATGGAGGATGAAATGGGGGCGACACCACTTCGCCGGGCGACGGCATCCCGGTCGGGTACATCCCTTGTCACGTAAGGCTAAGGCCGCACGCTGAGCTGTCGTAACCAGCCGTGTGCTCCGGCCGAGATCGAGTACCTCGGCGTCAGACCCCAACACCGCGGGTACGACTTTTACGTCACCGCAGCAAATCCGACGAAGCTGAGCGGCGGTGGTGTGTCCGACGCCGTAGGTGAATGCCGCGCCGGCTCGCTTTTCCAGCTCCGCCAACGGGATGGTCACCGCCACGGTGTGTTCGCTCCGTGCCTGGTCCGACTCGGTGACGCGTACCGCGAGTGCGAGAGCCTCAGCGATGGCATCACCCTCCCGTTCGGACTGGCTGCGTTCGTCGGCGCGTCCGAATTCATCTCGTGGCTTTGGCTCGGCCAGTTGCTGGAAGAGCAGTTCGAGGCGTGCGGCGGTCTCGCGGTCAAACATGCCGTTGAATTTCATGCGGCCGTCCAGCAACCGATGTGAACAAAACGCTCGACGCGGACGTGCGAGTTCGGTCTCGGTATCTTCCGCGGGTTGGCTGTCGACGGACCAATAGCCAGCCAGGTCATGCCCGGCTTTGCGGACGATCGTCGGCGTCGACTGTTCCGCCAGTTCTACCAAGGTTGATACGGCTTCGGCCAGATCGCTGTCGGCGATCGTCGCCGGCGCTTTCGACAGGACGTAGTGGATCGCCCGGACATGAGCCGCCGATATTCGGCCCTGCGCAAGGGCATTCTCCACCGTTTCCTGTGGTCTTCTGGCAAGACGTACACGTGTTCTGGCTTCATCCACCGAAACGCGGGCGACCGTCGTCAGCAGCGCGGTGGTACTTCGATAGCCCTTGGCGGCGGCCAGTTTTCGATTGTCCGCTTCGCGAACCAGGGCAAGATTGTTCGCGTACTCGCGTGACATAGTGGATTCGGAGGCGGTCAGCGCAGCTGCGAGCTCGTCGTTGCTGAGCTCGCTCAAGGAGAGGGAAGAGGTAATGGACACGCCCCGAACGTACGGCGGTCCCAACCCTGGGAGCGATTACACGATCGGGTGAGGTGGCGCGAAAAAGTCAAGACCATGTGCGCTGAGCTGGGGATGTCGGCGAACAGGGTGACCAATTTCTTCCGCTCGCGATTTGTCAAGTTTGTAGTCATCGGTGAAAAGCTGCTACTTCTGAAGGTGAGGCAAGGTCGTTGCCGGAGACGCGTCCGCAGGGCAGGGTGCCTCTCCGGCGGCAACCTTTCTGTCAGCCGACGTCGCGGCGGCGCCAGCCCGTAAGTCCGGCGCCGAGCGCGACCACAGCTATCACCAGCAGCCACAACAGCGGCGCGACGGTGAAGGCCTGACCGGGCAGTTTCGGCGGATGCTGGAAGGGAGAGATGTCAAGCAGCACCTGTGGCAGGTTCACGACCGGCCCCAGCAGGCTGATCAGCAGTGCTATGCCGCCGACAGCCCATGCGGCGGTGGAGAACTTCGGAAGCAGTCCGAAGATCGACACCGTCAGTGCGGCGATGACCCACGTGGCGGGAATCTGCACGAGAACCGCGAGCATCATGTCGCTGACCGACCCGCCGACGTCCCCACTGCGGAAGCCGTTCGACAGACCGAGCATCAGGCCGGCAACGAGGAGCAGCGACGCGGTTCCCAAGAATGCGAAGATCAGATGGCTTGCAGCCCAACGTAATCTGCTGACCTTTGTGGCGAGGAGTGGTTCCACTCGGTTCAAGATCTCCTCGCTCCGCATCCTGAGAGCTGCCTGCACCCCATACAGCGACACGATCATCCCGAAAATACCGGCCATAGCAGCGAGGAATGCGTTTACGAGAGCCGAGGAGCCGCCTAACCGTTCGAAGATCGCGCGAGTCTGTTCGGTTTGGCCGACAAGGTCACCAATTCCGCTGGCGATCGAGCCGAAGACAGCACCGCCGACGGCCGTACCGATTGCCCAGCCGAACAACGGCCCTCGCTGCAGTCGCCAGGCGAGAGCCAGAGGTGTGCGCAGGGAGGCTGCTGCTGTCGCCGGCCCGGGGCGTGGCGGAAGTATCCCAACCCCCAAGTCGCGCCGGGGCAACAGAAGATATCCCAGCGTGCCCGCCAGCAAGGTGGTGGCGATAGGCAACGTCAGTACCCACCAACGTTCGCCGGCGAACGGGCGCAATTGCTGTGCCCAGCCGATCGGAGATAGCCAGGACAGCCAGCGGGCGTCCGTGGTCGAATCGCCTGCGGCGCGCAGCAGAAACGCGATGCCCACCGAGGCCGTGCCGATGCCGTTCGCCGTCCGTGAGTACTCCGCCAGTTGGACGGCAATCGAAGTCACAGCTGTGAACACCAGACCCGCTAACGCGGTCGCGGCACCGAACGCGATGGAGCCGCCTGCCGGGAGCTTCGCACCTGCCATGCTGATGGCCTGGACAAACCCGATCAAGATGCTCGCGCCACCCGAAACGAGAGCCGCCGCCGTGAGTGCCGCATAGCGGCCGACGACAGCTGACGCGAGGAGTTCCGCCCGGCCGCTGTCTTCCTCCGCGCGGGTGTGGCGGGTGACCGTGAAAACGGCCATGAGCCCGATGAGCACGGACAGAAAACCTGCCATGCGCCAGGTGATGAACCCACCTGCGGTGGACAGGTCGAAAGCCGGTCCATAGAGGAGGGCGAACGATGGATTGGTGCTGGCGCTCGCTGACAAAGCGGCTCGCGATGCCGCAGTCGGATAGAACTGCTCGTAGGTACTGACAGTGCTGGCAGGCACGATGCTCAGCAGAACGATCCAGATCGGCAGGACGATGCGATCTCGTCGCAGTGCGAGGCGTGTGAGCTGCCAGGTACCGGCCAGTGCGTGGGCTGGTACGGCATCCGAGTGGGCGGGGCGATCCAACGTGGCGGTCATTTCGCGCTCGTTTCCGCCGTGTAGTGACGCAGGAACAACTCTTCGAGCGTGGGCGGCTGGCTCACGAGACTGCGTACGCCGACCTGCGTGAGGTGCCGGAGCGCGTCATCGAGAGAGCGGGTCTCCACGTCGAAACGGACCCGGTTGCCTTCGACCTTGAGGTCGTGCACGTTCTCCAGGTTCGCCAGCCCGTTCGGTGGCCCGGCGAGTTCCGCGGTGATGGACGTACGGGTCAGATGCCGGAGGTCGGCGAGTGTGCCGGACTCGACGGTGCGGCCATTGCGGATGATGCTCACCTTGTCGCAAAGCGCCTCGACCTCGGCCAGGATGTGACTGGACAGCAGGACCGTGCGTCCTTGCTCGCGCTCCTCCTGGATCGCGTATTGGAAGGTGGCCTCCATCAGCGGATCGAGGCCTGAGGTCGGCTCGTCGAGAATCAGCAGGTCGACTCGTGACGCCAGGGCGGCCACGATCGCGACCTTCTGCCGGTTGCCCTTCGAATAGGTGCGCCCCTTCTTCTTGGGATCCAGGTCGAAGCGTTCAATGAGTTCTTCGCGGCGTTTCTGGTCGAGGCCGCCGCGGAGGCGACCCAGGAGATCGATGACCTCGCCCCCGGAGAGGTTGGGCCAGAGGTTGACGTCTCCAGGGACGTAGGCGAGTCGCCGGTGCAGTGCGGCGGCGTCCTTCCACGGGTCGCCGTCAAGCAGCCGGACGTCGCCGGAGTCTGCGTGGAGCAGGCCGAGCAGGACCCGGACAGTGGTCGACTTCCCGGCACCGTTCGGACCGAGGAAGCCGTGCACCTCCCCGGCGGGTACCTGCAGATCGAGACCGTCGAGGGCCTTCGTCCGGCCGAACGACTTGTGCAGGCCGGAGATCGATATGGCGTTTCCCATGGTCCAGAAGCTACACTCAATTCATGAAGTTGTGAAGTTAAGAAAATGTCTAGATCAGGTGATCTGCGGGGGAGGGTAAGAGAGGATGGGGCGATGACGACGCCTGACACCAAGCGAGACGAGGACGCCGTCCGCCGCTACGTCGAGAAGATGGGTTTGACGCTCGCGCAGATCGGTATGCAGCGCATGCCTGCTCGGGTCTTCGCTGCCCTGATGACGACTGACGAGGGCAGGCTGACCGCGGCCGACCTCGCTGAGCGATTGTCCGTGAGCCCGGCCGCCATCTCGGGCGCGGTCCGTTATCTGGAGCAGGTCGGTCTCGTGGGGAAAGAACGGGAGCCGGGCGAGCGCCGCGACCACTATCGCCTCTACGACGACCTCTGGTACGCCACGTTCCTCAAACGAGACCGGTTGATCCTGATGTGGCGGGACGCCGCGGAGGAGGGGATCGACGCGCTCGGTGCGGACACGCCGGCAGGGAAACGCCTGGTCGAGATGCGCGATTTCCTGACGTTCATCACCAGAGAGCTCACCGAGATGTTCGACCGCTGGCACCGCGAGCGAGGTGCCGGGCCGAGCTAGCCGACACGGACGCGCGGACTGGTGGCAGGGAGAGGCCCAGGTCACCGGCTCGTTCGCGGTCGGGTGTCTAAAGTCGGATCATGTCCGCTGTCCGAATTCTTTCCACGGTCGCGCTCGCACCGGTACTGGTCGCGCAGGCTGTCCGGGTTCGACGTTCGACGCCTCGGCTTCCTGGGGCGGCGGGACCGGCTCGTGGGTTCGTACCAGGTTCGGGTGTTCCGATCAGGCTCGCCGTTGTCGGGGAATCGACCGTCGATGGTGTGGGCGCAGGCAATCACGAAGAAGCGTTGACGGGGCAGCTTGCTCGCGTGCTCGCAGACGGTGGCCGTCCCGTGGCGTGGCAGGCGGTGGGCAGGACGGGCGCGAACGCCCGCGTCGTCCGGGACGAGCTGGTGCCGTTGGTCCAGCCGGCCGACGTGGTAGTGGTCGCGCTTGGGGTCAACGACACGATCGAGCTGCACTCGGCTGCTCGCTACCGGCGAGATCTGCTGGAAGTGGTTGTCTCGCTTCGGCGGAGGCTGGGGGCCATTCCGATTGTGCTGGCCGGTGTACCGCCGATGGGGAGCTTTCCCGTACTGCCCAGGCCGTTGCGGAGTGTCCTCGCCAGACGCTCCGGCGCCCTGGATGCCGCTGCCGCCGAGCTGGCCGTTTTGCCTGCGGTCGAGTACGCGCCGATGTCGCCGGATCTTCTCGAGGCCGCGGCTTTCGCCGACGACCGGTTTCACCCCGGTCCGACTGGTTATCGTCGGTGGGCTGAGCACCTCGGGGCGGTGACAGCGCGTGTTCTTGGGGTGACGGACTGGGCGGTACGAGGCTGACCGTGTCACCCACCTGACGCAGATTTCGGGTTTTCTTCAAAAAAGTCTCCGCTGCGTGTATCTAGCGGGCCCTTCGTTGCGTCCTAATGGGCGTGAGGGAAGGAGGGGCCCAATGCCCACCGACAAGAACTCCGAAGAGAACCCGGTCCCGGTGACCGTGCCGCCCGTCTCGACCGACCCGAAGACCGGCGGAGGCGGGGGCGGATCGCAGACCAACGGCACGTACGACCCGCACACGCCGCCGAGCAACTGAGGTACCACTGAACTGAACAAGACCGGCGTCGTCCGGTAGCCGAGGGGGCTGCCGGACACGCCTGGCCGGGCGTGCCTTCGGGGGAGGGGACGCCCGGCGGGATCTGCGGGGGAGTGGATCCGAGGAGGAAGTATCGACCGGCGCGGGACCACACCACCCGCGCCGGTCGGTGCCTCGCAGCAACCGGCGTTGGGCCGAAAGACGGATAAGTAAGCGATCGATGTATCCCAGAGCCAGCAGCACGCTCCTTCCCCCAGAAGGACACGACATACGGCCAGCGCCGACCCGAAGACACTTCCGAAGTGGGGCAGCTACGGTGACGGACGTGCGAACAGCAGAAGTAGACCCGCCATGGGAAGGTTTGACCGGCGCTGAGCTGCACGCGGCGTGTATGCACGCGGCGCGCGCTGGGGACCGCCAGGCGATGAACAAGCTGGTCGAAGAGCTGACCCCGCTCGTTTGGCACGTTGCCCGGGCGAACGGGCTGGACCGGGTAGTTGCCGAAGATGTCGTCCAGACGGTGTGGCTCGCGCTGTTCAGCCAGTTGGACAAGCTGCGCGACCCCAGGGCGCTGGCGGCGTGGCTGATCACCACGACCCGGCGCGAGGCGACCCATCCGTACGGCCGCCGTGCTCAGCCCGTGCCGCTGAGCGACGAGCTGGCCGAATCCATGCCCAGTACTCAGCCGGCACCCGAGGACGAAGCTGTTCGAGCCGACCGCGATCGGCGGGTTTGGCGCGCCTTCGTCCGGTTGCCGCACCGTTGCCAGGAGCTGCTCCGGCTGACAGTGCTGGCCGGGCGAGCCGAGTACCAGCTGGTCGCGGAGGCGATGCGAATGCCACGCGGCAGTGTTGGACCGACCAGGGGACGTTGCCTCGACTCGATGCGCGATCTGCTCGCCAGTGAAGGGGGAAGCCGATGAACGACATCGGTGCGGCGGAGGGGAAGGCCTTTCCGGATGACGAGATGTTGCTCGCCGACATCGACCGTTTCCTGGATGAACTGGACCCGCCACCGGACGATCTGGTGCAGCGGGTCCAGTTCGCGCTCGCCCTGGAAGATCTCGATGTCGAGGTTGCCCGCTGGGAGCGGATGGATGCCCATGCCGGAGTGCGCGGCAGCGGTACCGGGACGATCACGTTCACCGTCAGTGATCTGACCGTGATGATCAATCTCACCAAGATCGGCAAGCGACACCGAATCGACGGGTGGCTGGTGCCGGCCGGGCAATACGCGGTCGAGGTCAGAGTCGCCGAACACGGAACCACGTCGACGACCGCGGACGAGGGTGGCCGGTTCGTCCTGGAAGACGTACCACAAGGCACGACACAGATCCTGGTGCATTTGGGCGACGTGTCATGCCGCCGAACGGTCGTAACGCCGACGGTAGTTCTCTAAAACCCGGACGGGCGTTACGCCTCTGGTTGGGGTGTGCTCCCATTGGGCGCGTGTCAGTGTCGCTTCTTTCCGCCGAAAAGGCCGTCGTAGCAGCGGCTGATCTCCATCGTCGCGCGATGGCGGTCGCCTCCGACATGCGTCCTGGACCAGCGGCACGGCTCCTGAACAAGGCATTGTCCCAGTTGGTGCGAGTCGACCGGGCTGGTCCTGAGCACCTCGAGCTCCAGGCTCGGATCCTGATCAGCCTGGCGTCTGCCGATGCCGAGGTCATTTCGACCGAGGCCGGGCTAGCTCATCTTGAGACAGCCGAGCAGGTGCGGTCGCGGTTGCCGCCGGGACAACCGCGCAGTGTCTTACGACTGACGGTGAAGCTGCAGCGTGCGCTCGTCCTCATGCGCGCCGGACGGTGGGAAGAGTCGCTTGCTCTTTTCGCAGCGATCTTCCCCTCGCTGGAAGCCGAAGTCGACGACAATGGGTTTCTGCTGACGCGCAATCTGCTCAACAGGTCCATGGTCCACGTCCAGATGAACAATCCCGAGGCCGCTTTCGCCGACCTCCGACGTGCGCTCAAGCTTGCCGTCGAAAACCGTCATACTCTGTTGGAAGCCAAGGTGAGACAGGGGTTGGGCGACTCCGCGCAGCTGGCAGGCGACGTGCCACAGGCTCTGCATCACTACGAGCAGGCGGCGCGGATCTTCGCCGCGGCCGGGCCGGGTTCACTTCCGTTCATCCGACTCGATCAGGCTCGGGCACTGCTGACTGCTGGGTTGAGCGAAGAGGCTGCCCGTCACCTCGACGAAGCACTGCCTCAGTTGCGTAGCGCGGGTTCGATCCAGCAGGTCGCTGAGGCCGAGGTCGCCAGGGCGGCCGCGGCGATTCTGGAGCACGACTACTCGCTGGCCCGGAAGTTCGCGTCAGCTGCGCGTCGGAGGTTTCTGCGCCGTGGCAACGCGCGGTGGGCCGAGATCGCCGCGCTGACCCGGCTGCGCGCGGACGCTTCGGAGATTCTGGCGTCGGAACGGTCGAAGCCAGGGACGCGGCTACCAGCCGAGTTCGCCGGGCTCGCGGAGCGGCTGAACGAGCTGGGCATGCGCGACGAGGCGGCAGCTGCGAGGTTGCTCGCTGTCCGGCTCTACTTGAGGCGTAACCAGGTCGACGTCGCCGAGCGGCTGCTGGCGCAGGTCCCGAAGCCGCGGGAGACCACGCCGATCGACCACCGGATGCTGCTGCGGTTGTGCCGCGCCGAGCTGGCGGTGGCGACCGAACGCCCTCGCTCGGCACTCGCACAGGCTCGTGCCGGGCTGCGTGAGCTGGGGGCGATCAGGGACCGAATGGGCGGACTCGACCTGGTCTGCGGTACCGCCGTGCACGGTCAGGAGCTGGGCAAGCTCGCCCTGCAGCTCGTGTTGCGACGGGCGCGTCGCAACGCTCCGGGAGCCAAGCGGATGTTCGCCTGGTTGGAACGCACGCGGGCCCAGGTCTACCGCTACGAGCCGCTGCCGGTGATCGAGGACCCGGTGCTGGCCAAACACATCACCGAGATGCGGCATGTGCAGCGCACGATCCAGCGCAACCGGTTGGAGGGCGAGCCGGTCAAGGCCCTCGAACAGCGGTACGCGACGTTGCAGCAGGAAGCGAGCAGGCTCGGCTGGTACACGAGCCAGTGGGGCAAACCTCGTCCGGTGTGCACGCCGGACGAAGTGGTCGAGCAGCTGGGCGAGCGAGTGCTGGTCAGTCTCGTCGGCTACAACGGCCAGCTGTATTCGCTGGTCGTCGACCGCGGCACCTTCCGCCTGCTGAAGCTCGGGCCGCTTGCCGAGATCATCGAGACGGCGAAGCAGTTGCACGCCGACCTGGACGCGCTGGCGCCCGATCACCTGCCCACACCGTTGGCGGAGACCGTCGCGGCGTCTGCACGGCGTCGCGCGGACAAGCTGGACGGCTTGATTTCCGCGTCGCTCGCGAAGACCCTGGGTGATCGTGAGCTCGTGATCGTCCCGATCGGCCAGCTGTACGCGCTGCCGTGGGGCGCCTTGCCGTCGCTGCGCGGGCATCCCGTCACGATCGCGCCCTCGGCCACGGCGTGGGTGAGTGCGAGCAAGCGGTCGACCCAGGGGCCGGTGCTGCTGGCCGGCGGTCCCGGCGTGCCGGGTTCGGTGGGTGAGGTGCGCAAGCTCCGGGACGTCTATCCGGCCGCGCGATTGGTGGACGGCGCGAACGCGACCAGTGAGACCGTGCTCGCCGCGCTCGAGGGAACGGGGATGGCCCATCTGGTCGCGCACGGCGCGCACGAGCCGGCGAACGCGTTGTTCTCCAGGCTCGAGCTCGTCGACGGCCCGCTCTTCGCCCACGAGACGACCCGGTTGGCGCGCCCGCCGGAGCGTGTCGTGCTGGCCGCTTGTGAACTTGCGATGAGCCATATCCGGCCCGGTGAGGAGGCGCTGGGGTTCGCGGGGACGCTCCTGGCCAGTGGCAGCCGTACGGTGATCGGCGCGGTCGCGAGGGTCGGTGACCGGGCGGCCGCGGACGCGATGGCCGACCTGCACCGGCGGCTGGCCTCCGGAACCTCACCCGCCCTGGCGCTCGCCGAGGCCACGGCGGTGGACCCGCTGCGCCGTCCGTTCCTGTGCCTCGGCGCGGGCTGAGCGAGGAGCTCAGCCGAGGAAGTCGGCGAGCGGGACGGGTGTGAGACCGTCCTTTTTGGCCTGTTCGAGGAAGGCGTTGTAGTCCTCTTTGAACGTTTTGCGGAAGTGCATCAGCACGATGTCGCCGGGCTTGAGGTTGGTGCCCGCCTGGAACTGGACGTGTCCGTCGTTGACCGACGCCGACCACAGGACCGCGGCGCGCATGCCGCAGGTCGCGGCCGCACGCAACGTGTTGTCGTCGTAGTTTCCGAACGGCGGCCGGAACAGTGACGGCCGAACGCCGAGGCCCTTCTGGAAGTCGTCGGCGTTGTCGCAGATCTCCTTGCGCTGGAACTCGAACGGCTTACCCCGCAGGTTCGGGTGGTCGACCGTGTGATCGCCCAGAGTCGCGCCCGAGGCGTCGAGGATGCCCTTGAAGTACGCCTCATGCCCCTTGACGTACTTCTGGTTCAGGAACAGCACCGGGTGGGTGCCCGAACTCTGGATGAGCCGTTGCGCGTCGGGATCCTTGACCGCACCGTCATCCATGGTGATGAACACGTAGGGCTTGTCGGTGGTGATGCGGCGAACCACCGGGACGGCGCCGTTCGCCACCGGGGGAGCCTTCTGCTGAACGGTGCCGAACGGGTAGGGCGCGGTGAAGGCGGGAGCGGGTGCGGCGGCGGGAGCTTGGTTGTGCTCGCTCGGCTGCGGTTCGGGCGCCGGAGCCGGCGATGGGGTCGAGCAAGCGGTCAGAGTCAGCACGACGGTGGCCACAGCAGCCGCCACTCGCCAGTGCGCCCCCAAGCGCGCCGCAAATCTCACTGTCTGTCCCCAATCTTCCGGTATAGCTCCCGGATCTGCGATCCGTATCCCCGGAAGGAGGACGCCCGCGAGGGGGCAAACGTTGCAGTTGGTTAGTGAATGTGTCGGGTGGCACCCAGCTCAGTGCCGGTTTTCGGCTGCCTTGACCAGTTGGGCGGAAAGCAACCGGATCACGCCGCGCACCGCGGTCAGCAGCGCCGGGCCAGTGCCCGGGAGCGGCTCGGTGAACGAGCCCGTCCAACGTAGGTGCGTGCCGCCGTCTCCGCTCGGGGTGAAGAAGACCTCGGCGCGGTAGTCCTTGACCGGCGCCATGCCGGCGAAGGTGTAGACGTGCCGGCGGTCGGGTTCGTACTCGAGTGTTTCTTCCCGGACCAGCACCGGCCACAAGCCGAGTTCCCGCACTGCGCCGACCCCGTCCGGCTCGGGATCGCCACGACGAGCCCAGCGTGATTGGGGGACCAGCGGCCGCGCCCATTGCGACCACAGGGAGCCGTCGGTTTCCAGCTTGAACAGAGTGGACGGCGGAGCGGTGCTCGTCCGGTTGACCTCGAAGGAAAACGTCCGAGCTGCCATGGTGACCTCCCGTGGTGGGTTTCGCGGACATCACAACACGGGATCCGGCCGGTGCCCAGTAGGTCAAGATGAGGGCGTGACCACACCGCGCCGGGATTTCGCCGCACCGCACTGGCTGGTTCAGCTCCTGCGCAGCTCGAGTGTCCCGGTGCCGTGGAACATGGTCGCCCGTGCCGTGATCGCGCTGGCCGTGCCGATCGGTGTGGGCTACGCGGTGGGCGACATCGCTGTCGGCGCCTATCTTTCGTCCGGCGCGCTGCCCGCGGTGTTGTCCGAATCGGCCGGTCCGTATCGGTACCGCGCGCGACGTCTCGGCGGTGCGACGCTGGCGGCGATCGCGGGGCACCTGGTCGGGCTGGTGACCGGGGCGAATCCCGGGCTGGCGATTCCCGCGGTGATCCTGGTCGCGGCGGTCTCCGCGCTGATCAGCACGGCTGGGAGCAACGCTTCCGTCGCCGGTCTGATGATGTTCGTGTTCTGCGTGCTCGGCACCGGCCAGCAGGCGACGGGGGCGCAGATCGGCTTGGACCTCGGCTACTTCTGCGCGGGTGCGGCGTGGAGCCTTGTCGTCGCGCTGGCCAGCTGGACGTTTCGTGCGACCAGCTCGGAACGCAATGCCGTCGCGCAGGTCTACATCGAACTGGCCGCGATGTTGTCGGCGGCCGACGAAGCGACGTCGAGGATGGCGCGACACCAGCTCACCACCGCGATGAGCACCGCCTACGACCGGCTGCTCACGGCCCGGTCCTGGTTGTCCGGCCGCGACGCCACCTACCGGAAACTGCTTAATCTGCTCTCCGCGAGCACGCCCGCGGTAGAAGCATCGGTCGCGATGGTCAACGCCGGGCAGCGTGCGCCGAGGGAGGTTGTCGACTACTTCACCGTCGCGGCGGCTTCGGTGCTGGCCGTGCAGCCGCTGCCCACGCCGCCGACGCCACCGGATGACGAGGATGTCGACGCGGTCCTCGGGGCCTTGTATGCCGGGCTGGAGCGCATCGGCAAGGGGGACGACCGGACGCGGCGCGAACCCGTGCCATGGCACCGGCGGGCGCGGGAATGGATGGGGTCGCTCACGGCGGGGCCGCTGACCTGGATCGCGGCGTTACGGCTGACCTTGTGCGTCGCGGTCGCCGAAATCGTCGCGCTGCTCGTCCCGTTCGAGCGGGCGTACTGGATTCCGCTGACGGTGGGCATCGTGCTCAAGCCCGACTTCGGTTCCGTCTTCGGACGTGCCGTACTGCGCGGCATCGGCACGGTGGCCGGCGTCGGCATCGGCGCCGTGGTGCTGGCGCTGGGGGCGCACGGTTGGGTGCTGGTGGTGTTGATCGCGGCGTTCGCGGGTGGGGTCGCCGTCGGCAAGGTCCGCAACTACGGGATCCAGAGCGCCTTCGTCACCCCGCTGATCATTCTGCAGATGGATCTGGCGAACAAGGGCGACTGGTCGGTGGCGTTCACTCGTCTCCTGGACACTGTGCTCGGGTGTGTCATCGTCCTGGTCTTCGGCTATCTGCTCTGGCCGGGCAGCCGGCGGCCTCAGGTCGGCGGACGGCTCGCGACCGCGCTCGACACCGTGGCGACCTACGTCGGGCCCGCGCTGGCGCTCACCCCCTCGGGTGAAGCGCGGCTGGCTCGTTCGCGCGCCCGGCGCAGCGCCTACCGGGCGCTGGCGGACGTGCGCACGGCGTTCCAGCAAGCCATCGTGGAGCCGTCGGCGAACGGACGGCAGGCGCTGGCGTGGTGGCCGGTGATCGCCGCGCTCGAGCGGGTCGCCGACGCGGTGACCGAGGTCGGCGTGACCATCGGGAGGGGTGCGCCAGAGCCTGATCAGAGCGATGTCGACCTGATCACCGCCGCGCTCGCGGAGCTGGCGGCGGCGGTGCGGGAACAGCGTGAGCCGGAGTCGGTGCCGCTGCCTGACGGCGCCCAGCTGTCCGGGGTCGTGGATCAGCTCGGCTCGGCCTTCGACGCGGTGCGTGGGCCGGATCTCGTGGAGCGGACCCCGCTGCGCCTGGTCCGCAGGTTCCTGCCCTACCACAGGCGGACGTAAGCGAAGTGTTGTTGGATGGAAGTGCCTGGAAATCCCGGACCGTCGCGGACGGATTGGAAGGGAGCCTTCGATGGTCAACTTCGACGAACTGAAGAACAAGGCGCAGGACGCGCTCAAGGAGCACGGCGACAAGATCGAACAGGGTTTGGACAAGGCGGGCGAGTTCGCGAAGTCCAAGTTCTCCGGGCAGGCCGACAAGATCGACGGCGGGGTCGAGAAGGCCAAGGACTTCCTCGGCAAGTTCGGTGGTGACAAGCCGGACGAGCAGCCGCCCGGCGGGCAGCAGCCGCCCGCGGGTCAGTAGTTTTCCCGCGCTTCGCCCCGGGCCGGCGTGGCTCGGCGGCGAAGCGCTCGCTAGCTCACCTCACCGAGTGCGAAGCCGTCGTCGATGCCGGTGATGCGCCCGCCGCGCTCGCCGAGTGCCACCAGGCCGTCACGGGCGTCGGGTGCGGTGAGGCTGATCCGGACACCGGCGCGTTCGACGTCGCGGCTGGCCGCAAGCGCTTGCGCCCCCTCGTACCCGGCGTTGATCGTCACCGCGAGTCCGCCGGTCGACGCCAGGGAGCCACGGGCGGCGCCGAGCCTGCCGAGCGCCTCGTCCACGATCGGGAGCAGCGCTTCGCGGTTCCCTTCGGTCATCGCCTTGACCAGGGCCGGGCTCGACCCGGCGACGCGGGTGCCGTCGGTGTACGAACCCGCCGCCAGCGACATCGCCAATGGGCCGCCCTGGGCGCCGATGGTGGCCAGGATCGCGGCGAACAGATGCGGCAGGTGCGAGATCCGGGCGACCGCCTCGTCGTGCGACTCGGCGTGCAGCGGCACCACGTGCGCGCCGAGATCCAGCACCAGCTGCGTCACCTCGGCCCAGGCCTCCAGGTCGGTGTCCTCTTCGACACCGACCACCCACGCCGCGCCCTCGAACAGCGTCGC
Organism: Amycolatopsis sp. NPDC059027; assembly: GCF_042739735.1. NCBI lineage: Bacteria > Bacillati > Actinomycetota > Actinomycetes > Pseudonocardiales > Pseudonocardiaceae > Amycolatopsis > Amycolatopsis sp. NPDC059027. Next base: position 90,203 of record NZ_JBHYIK010000021.1, read on the forward strand.
GTTGCCTGCCAGCCAGCCCGACTCCGCTGTGCCAGCCATCGGATGCCCGCCGACGTAGCGGGTGTAGGGCGTCCTGCGGCGTACGGCGTCGAGAACCGGCGCCTTGACGCTGACCACGTCGGTGAGCAGGCAGTGCGCGGCGTGCTGGGCGACCTGGCGGAGCGTGTCCTCGATCGCGGTCAGTGGCACGGCGAGGACGACCAGCGCGTCTCGCTCGGCCGCGCGGTGCAGTGCTGCCTCGATGTCGGTCGTGACGTCGTAGCCGGCTCTGCTCGCGGCGTCGGCGTCCACTTCGGACACCGCCGCTCCCCACGAAGTCCGTCCGGTCCTGGCCGCCGCGCGGAGCAGCGACCCACCGATCAGCCCGAGCCCGATCACGCATACGTCTCGCACGCGTTCAATCCTGCCAGTGCGCGCAACACACGTGACAGCACATGAACGCAACGTCACGACGGTGGTACACGACTAGAGCTTCGCGGCGAGCCGGGTGCCCTGGTCGATCGCGCGTTTCGCGTCGAGTTCCGCCGCGACGTCGGCGCCGCCGATCAGGTGTACCGCCAGGCCGGCCGCGCGGAGGTCGTCCGCCAGATCCCGCACCGGCTCCTGGCCCGCGCACACCACGACGGTGTCGACCTCCAGCGTGCGTGGTTTCCCATCGACGGTGATGTGCAGGCCGGTGTCGTCGATGCGCTCGTAGGTGACGCCCGAGAGCTGCTCGACGCGCTTGGCACGCAGCGCGGCCCGGTGCACCCAGCCCGACGTCTTGCCGAGGCCCGCGCCGATCGCGCTCTGCTTTCGTTGCAGCAGGTAGACCTGGCGCGGTGCGGGCTCCGGCCGGGGTTTGGCGAGGCCGCCCGCGGCCTGCTCCGGATCCGTGACGCCCCATTCGGCCATCCAGGTGTCGAGGTCGAGTGCCGGGGAGTCCGTATGGGTGAGGAACTCGCTGACGTCCACGCCGATCCCGCCCGCCCCGATCACCGCGACCCGGTCGCCGACCGGCTTGCCGTGTTTGACGACGTCCACATAGGACAGCACTTTCGGGTGATCGATGCCAGGGAGCGACGGCACCCGGGGAGCAACGCCGGTGGCCAGGACCACCTCGTCGAATCCGCCGTCCCGCAGGTCCGCCGCGGTGGCCCGGGTGCCGAGGTGCACCTTCACCCCGGTGACTTCCAGCCGCCGCGCGTAGTACCGGATCGTCTCGGCGAACTCTTCCTTGCCGGGGATCTTCCGCGCGATCGCGAACTGACCGCCGATGGCGTCGTCGGCCTCGAACAGCTCGACCGTGTGCCCCCGCTCGCCCAGTGCGGTCGCGGCGGCGAGCCCGGCGGGACCGGCGCCGACGACCGCGACGTGCTTGGTCTTGCGAGTGGGCAGCAGCTGCAGCGTCGTCTCGTGCCCGGCGCGCGGGTTGACCATGCAGGACACGAGCTTGCGCTTGAAGGCGTGGTCCAGGCAGGCCTGGTTACAGGCGATGCAGGTGTTGATCTCGTCCTCTCGGCCGCTTTCGGCCTTGTGGATCCATTCGGGGTCGGCGAGGAAGGGCCGGGCCATCGACACCAGGTCGGCGTCGCCGTTCTCGAGTGCCTCCTCGGCGACCTGGGGCATGTTGATCCGGTTAGAGGTCACGACCGGGATGCCGACATGTGGTTTCAGTTTGCCGCTGACCCAGGTGAACGCGGCGCGCGGCACCGACGTCACGATCGTCGGCACCCTGGCTTCGTGCCAGCCGATGCCGGTGTTGATGATCGTCGCGCCCGCGGCCTCGACCTCCTTCGCGAGCGCGACGACATCCTCCCAGCGCTGTCCGCCTTCGACCAGGTCGAGCATCGAGAGCCGGTAGATGATGACGAAGTCCGGCCCGACCTTTTCCCGGGTGCGGCGCACGATCTCGACCGCGAAGCGGCGTCGGTTCTCGGCGCTGCCGCCCCACTTGTCGGTGCGCTTGTTGGTCCGTTCGGCGAGGAACTGGTTGATCAGATAGCCCTCGGAGCCCATGATCTCGACGCCGTCGTAGCCAGCTTCGCGAGCAAGGGCGGCGCAGTCGGCGAAGGCGCGGATCTGGCGGAGCACGCCGTACCCGGTCAGCGCACGAGGCCGGAACGGGTTGATCGGTGCCTTGATGCTCGACGCGGACACGCTCAACGGGTTGTAGGAGTAGCGGCCCGCGTGCAGGATCTGCAGCGCGATCTTGCCGCCCGCCTCGTGCACCGGCGCGGTCAGCTGCCGGTGGGCCTTGGCTTCGGCCGGGGTGGACAGCTTCGAGGCGAACGGCAGCAACCAGCCGGTGCGGTTGGGCGCGAAGCCGCCGGTCACGATCAGGCCGACGCCGCCGCGGGCCCGCTCGGCGTAGTACTCCGCGAGCTGGGGGAAGTGCGCGGCCCGGTCTTCGAGGCCGGTGTGCATCGACCCCATGATCACCCGGTTCCGCAGGGTGGTGAAGCCGAGATCGAGCGGGGCGAGCAGGTTCGGGTACTGGCTCATGATGCGCCCTTCGTGTGGTGGCCGGCGTCGCGGTGCAGGGCTTGGAGGACCTCGGTGAACCACTCGACCTGGCCTTCTTCCACACGGATCCCGCCGCGCAGTACGAGGTACTGGTGCAGGGACCTGCCGTGCAGCGCGGCTGGGTCGGGGAAGTCGCGTTTCTCGATCTGGCGGTAGACGTCGAGCCGCTCGGCGTGGGTGTCGCGGTGGCGGGTCAGTTCGGCCGCGACCGCGCCGGGGTCGCCGAACGAGGCGCCGCGGATCTTGACCGCGAGCTCCTGGGTGCCTGCCGCCGGGTCGGGTTCGGCCAGCCAACGGCCCAGCTCGGCGTGTCCGGCGGCGCTGACCGTGTACACCTTCTTGTCCGGCCGCCCGGACTGCTCGACCAGGTCGACAGCGACCCAGCCCGCTTCTTCCATGCGTTTGAGCACGCGGTAGATCTGCTGGTGGGTGGCGTTCCAGAACAACCCGATCGAGCGCTCGAAACGGCGCGCGAGCTCGTAGCCCGAGCCCGAACGCTCGGACAGGGAGACCAGGATCGCGTGCTCCAGCGCCATCGCCCCAGCATGATATGCAACTGGTTGCAGTGCAACGGGACGCACATCACTCTCCCTGATCGCCCTGGTCGAGCGATCGAAGACAAAACGGGTCGACGGGACGCGGCGGTTGACCAGGATGGAGGGATGCACCCTGTACTGGAGCTGATCGCCGAACGGATGGCGACGGGTAGCGTTCCGGGGAAACGGGCGGATTCGCGGCGGCTCGCCGTCGCGATCGAGGGCGGCAGCAGCCGGGGTACCTATTCGAGCGGGATGGTGCTCGCCCTGGACGAGTTGGGCCTGGCGCCCGCGTTCGATGCTGTCTACGGCTCCTCGGCCGGCGCGCTCAACGGCGCCTGGCTGCTCTGTGGCCGGTCCGCGACGGGGGTGCGGACCTGGTGGAACCCCGAGGTGATGCGCCGCATCATCAATCCGCTGCACACGTTGCGCGGGCGGTCCGTGATCGATCTCGAATACCTCGTGCACCAGGTCTACTCGGTGCTGGAGCCGATGGACTTCCCGGCGATCCTGGCCAACCCGGTCACCTTCCACCCGCTCGCGACCGACGCGGACACCGGCGAGTCCACCGATCTGCACCCGTTTCTCACCGACGTCGACGCGGTGAAGATCGCGCTGGCCGCTTCGTCGGCGATGCCGGTGCTGGCCGGTCCACCCATCGCGCTGGGTGGGCGCAGGTTCGTCGACGCGGGCGTGGCGGAGCCGCTGCCCTTTCGCACGGCGCTCGCGCAGGGGGCAACCGACGTTCTCGTACTGCGGACGCGGCGTGCCGACGAGCCACCGCTGCCGCCACCACGGGTTCAGGATGTCGTCGTGCCGCGGTTCTTGCGACGCCACGCGCCGGGGGCGATCGACGCGTGGCGCGATCAGTACCGCCGGGATCTGGAGGACGAGCGGATGCTGGCCACCGACGAGCGCCTGCTCACCGTCCGGCCGCCGGTCGGCTCGCCGGACGTGGTCGCGCTGGAGCGCGATCCGGCGGTGTTGCGCCGCGCAGTCGAGCTGGGGCGGGACGCGGTGCACACGGTGCTGGAGGGGCTGCGCGAGGCGTCGTGAAGCTCAGGAGCGGACCAGGCGATTGGCGCGCGACTGCACGACCAGTCGCTGTGCGCTGAGCGACATCGCCACGTACAGCAGCAGCGTCGCACTGCCCAAGCCCTTCGCGGTCGCCGCGCCGTCGATGACGAAGTCCAGGCCGATGTGGACGCCGATCGCGGCGAGCCAGAGCACCACGGTCAGCCAGGTCCCCTGCCGCCATAGCTGGCCTTCACTCCGCCAGAGCCGGACGGTGTAAGCGCGGATCACCCCGAAGGCTGCCGCGAACAGGAAGCTGACGACCAGCAGCAGCACGACCCCGGTCGAGGGTGCCGCGCCGACCTTGAGGAACACGCCCAGCTGGACCAGGCCGAGCACGAGCAGGATCAGCAGGACGATCGGTTTGCGGTCCTCGCGGACCAGGCGCTTCTGTACCTGGCGCGACAGTAGCCAGGCCAGCACGATCAGGCCGATCACGATGTTGGTCGTGGTGTCCACGGGCTTCCCTTTCGCAGCGTCTGTCGATCACTACGGTGCCCGTCCGCGACGACCAGGGCGTCCACCCCGGGATTGAGCCCGGGTGGATGTGCCGGCCGTGAGGTGGTCTCAGAGAGCGGGTTTGCGCGCGATGCCGCCGATCACGCGGGACTCCGACGGCGCGTGCGCGAACACGGTCTTCTTGTCGGGGTGGAACGCCGGGGCGTAGACGAGGCCGGGGTCCAGCATCGGCCAGCCGCCGAAGAAGCGCTCGAACTCGGTCATCGTGCGCAGGAAACCGGGGTTGGTCGTCGTCTCGTAGTACTCCAGCAGATCGATCAGCGCTTGCCGTTCGTCCTCGTTCGCGGGGTTCTCGTTGGTCATCTGCGAGAGGACCAGGAGCGAACCAGGGGCCAGCTGGTCGCGGTAGAACGCGAGCAGGGCGTCCGGATCCTGTTCGTCCTTGACGAAATGCATGACGGCGTTGATCACCAGCGCGACCGGCTGGCGCACGTCGATGATGTCGGAGGCATTGACCCGCTCCCACAGGTCCTCCGGCTGGAAGAAGTCCGCGGCGATCGCGTGGTGGCGCTCCGGGTCGGCGGTGTCCGCCAGCAGCAGGGTCGAGTGGGCGAGCGCGATCGGCTCGTTGTCGATGTAGAGCACCCGGGTGTCGCGTTCGGGCCGAGCTTCGTCGGCCACTTCGTGCACGTTGCCCGCTGTCGGCAGGCCCGAACCGATGTCGACGAACTGCTGGATCCCTGCCTCGGCGCAGACGCGGATCGCGCGGCCGAGAAACTGGCGGCTGGTGAGACAGTAGTCACCGATCAGGGGGACCCGCTCCCGCACCTTCTCGGCGAAGACCCGGTCGATCGCGTAGTGGGTGTCCCCACCGATGAAGTAGTCGTACACCCTGGCCGCGGACGGCCGGTCCAAGCTGCCCTCGACGGCACGGAGAGCGTCGTCGTGATCGATCATGGATGAACCCCTCGCTGCCGCGTGTTCACCCATGTTAGCGACCACTGATACGACGAGTCGGGGGATCGCACGCTAGGCCATCCGTGTGACCCGGGACACGATATCGCAACGAAAATGGTCACTTGGGCGTGGTATAGAGGCGTGGCCTGTGCCATCCGGGCGCGCAGGAGGCTCGCCGGAAGGACACGCGTTCGATGCACTTGAGCAGCATCAGACTGGACTCACCGGTCAATCTGATCGTGGTGATCGTCCTGACGGTGCTCGCGATCATCGCGGTGCCGTGGTTCTGGGACCGGTGGCGCCGCAAGCGACTCGGCAGGAGCGCGACCATCCTGCTCGCGGTGGTTCTCGTCGTGCTGAGTACCGCCATGGGCGGCAACATGATCGGCGGGTTCTTCCCGACGGTCGGCGCGCTGACCGGCACGGGCGTCTACTCCGCGCAGGGCACCAACGCCGAGGCGGCGCACAACGGCGAAGACCTGGAGAAGCTGAGGGACACCGGCGCGACACGCGCGCGTGAAGGCAAGGGCACGGTCGTCCACATGAAGGTCACCGGCCGCCGGACCGGGGTCACCCGCGACGTCACGGTGTATCTCCCGCCGCAGTACTTCGACGGAACCTACAAAGGCCTGAAGTTCCCCGTCATCGAGTGGATCCCGAACTACCCGTCGGGGCCCGAGGTGGTGGTGGGTCCGTACCAGCTGCCCGACCAGCTCGACGCCGCGATCGCGAAACGTGCGCTGCCACCGACGGTGGTGATCATCCCGGACCCCTCGGGGACGCCGAGGGTCGGACGGGACACCGAGTGCGTCGACGAGGTCGACGGGACCGCGAACGACACTTTCCTCACCGCGGATCTGCGGGAGTGGGGTATCCAGAAGCTGGGGCTCAATCCCGAGCGTCGCGCGTGGTCGATCGCGGGCTGGTCGTCCGGTGGCTACTGCGCGATGAATCTGGTCACCCGGCATCCGCAGTGGTACGGGCAGGCGGCCAGCGTGAGCGGTTACGACAAGGCGCAGGTCGACGCCGAGACCAAGAACCTGTTCAAGGGCCGCAAGGACATCGACGACGCGAACAACGTGCGGGTCAATGTCCGGCTGCATCCCTCGCCGGTGGAGATCCTGGCCATCGCGGGGGAAAAGGAGAGCTACGAGAGCTTCGCCATCGACCAGATCAAGACCGCCGCGCAGCCGCCCATCGGGTTCTTCTCGTGGAAGATCCCGGACGCCGGGCACAACATGAACACCTTCAAATCGCAGATCCCCGACTTGCTCGCGTGGATCGGTGCGCGGACGGTCGCACCCAGCGCGGTGGTGCGTCATACGGACACCTCCGGCGGGGTCAAGCCGTGGCCGCTGCCTCGCACCGGCGCGCGCGGTGCGCTGGTCGACATGGCCGAGTAGAGCTGGTTGTCGCTTCGCCGCGTGGTTGCCGCTGTGTCTGCCGTGAAGGAGAGGCCGGGGAGGCCGGGGCGGGCGCCCCCCACACGCCCGCGGGGAATCTTGCGGGGGGCCGATTCAGCCCCCGCCCGCGCCGCCGCCCCGCGCCGGGGGCGGCGGACGCGGCGCGGGCGGCAG